>NZ_WQQD01000007.1:0-179190 GCF_018785605.1 Blautia sp. MCC270 | reverse complement strand
GGTGACAAACTTTATTCAACGTATAAATAAAGTTTGATAACAGAAACATGATAACAAATTGATAACACCGTTCAGTACAGTCTGTGGACTTAGGACAGTGGAATGCATATGAAACCAGATAGAACCATAATGCCTATATAAAAATGTATAGTAACAAGAATTTATTTGCGAGTTTGAATAAACAAAAATGTAAATTAGCAAACTCTATTATCCTGAAATTAGTAAACTTCATTATCCTGTGAAGGTAGAGCTCTAAACATATTTTAAGGTATGTTTGGGGCCCTTTTTTGTTGGAAAAAGGGGGTATCCATTCATGTGATGGGGGATATTTGTTTGCATATATATGGTATGTAGATGGAGGGAAATGGTGTGTTTGTTACTAAATATAGTATTCGCTTTCTGCCGCCCAGTCACTTTTTTTAATGTTGAAAAATTAGCCCGTTATCCTGTCCATGATAGATTGGATTGCAGCCAAATCTATTTTGCAAAAAACAGGATAATGGAGTGTGTGAATGAACATAGTGTTTTTTCTAAAAGTGATTTTGGGGAAAATTGAAATCCGTCAGAAACCGCATAAATAAAGGCTTTACAGGAACAGGCTTGAAAATTCCCAAAAGTGAAAATAGGAAAAATCCTTGTTTTGGGGAAGAAAAACTCTCTTTTGGGGAAGAAAAACTCTCTTTTGGGGAAAGAACTCTTCGTTTTTGGGAAATACATTTCTCTTTTTTTCAAAATGTATTTTTCCTTTTGGGGAAGAAAAAGTTCTTATTTTTCTGGAATAAAAAATGCGAGTGCAATTTTAAAACGTATGAGATTTTCAGGAACAGAACAAGGCATTTTTGTGAGTGACGTTCTCTTTTTGGGAGAAAATCAGCTCTTTCTGGGAAAATAGCCTTTATTTTTGGGAAAATAGCTTCATTTTCGGGAGAAAAACATCCATTTTTTGGGAAAAGTTCTCTCTTTTTGGGAAAGGAGAAGCACTATGCGGAAAAAGAATTACAAAGGACGTTGTGAAAAGGTATCAGTCAGTAAGAGTGAAGATGTATGCAGATTGTACAGCGAGTTACAGAAAAAGTATCTGAGTATGTTGAAAGAAAATCAGGAGATATGGTTCTATGTCAAGATTTAGTACAAGTTAAAATGAGGTTTTCCCCATTTTAACCGGCCATCAGCAATTCGTGTTGTTGTACTCTACGATAAAGTTCTTCATAATCATTTGGTGACATATAGTCGCAGTGACTATGAATCCGTTTTGTATTGTAGAATGCCTCCAGATACTCGAATACTAATCGATATGCATGCCCATAATCGCGGATTTTGAAGCGATTTAACCATTCACGCTTAATCAGTGAATGAAATGACTCAATACAAGCATTGTCCCATACAAAAGAAGTTGAAGCCGAAAGTACAGCCTTTATCGTTGCTACACTTTTGGGACTGGATACTAGTGATTACAGCTTTGAATATATTGCCGGATGGAACGGCAAGGACAATCTGAAAGCATTGAGTGCAGCCATGAAGCAGGTACAGGATACCGCAAATCAGATGTATGACAATATTATACAGCAGCTAGATCGTGTGGCATAGAAAGGACATGAAGCTATGAAAACAGAAAAATATGTAAAGATAATCACTTCATTTGCCCGGATGTACGGTGTAGCAGAAACATTAAAAGATTTACCATTTCGTAATCAGGAAGAAACATATTTATTGTTTTCAATTTGGGCGAAAGAGTATCTGAAAGAATCTGATACAGATATGGTGGGATTTTTTGAAAAGAAAATAAGTGAATTGTGAAAGAGATACTGAGGATAAAAAAGTATCTTGATTTTATATTCATATGGATGTTACGATCAGAACATTAATTACCCGAAGGAGAAAAAAAGAATGAAGAAATTAACACAAAGCAAGATAACATTGTTTGCAGCTTTGCTTATTGCAGTGCTGTCATTAAGTATCTTTCCGGCTAAGAAAGTATTAGCAATGGAAATGAGCATTCCCAGCAAAAGCGGAAAGACAGTTTGCTGTATGATGGTAGACAAGAAGAACACAGAGTACGGCATCTACGGCGAAGATTTACGAAAGCTCCCACAGGGGCAAATATGACCGTTCTCAGTTTTAAGTCTAGTAACGAGAAGGTAATCAAAACCTGGACAAAGAAATATGATTTTGATAAAAAGACATATCCTGTGTTGAAGTTAAGAAAGCCGGGTATTGCAAAATTAACACTGACTTACAAATCCGGTTCAAAAAGATATAATTATACAGTAAAAGTACAGGTTATCAAATGCCAGAATCCATTCAAAACCTTCAAAATTGGAAATAAGAATTATGCATCTGTATATAACAAAGTGAATATGTATGGTGCTACATTAAGAATGCCAACATTAAAAAACGGTACTTATAAATTTGCTTTAAAACCGAATAAGAATTTTACAATCAATACCGCTAAATTACAGCAGACTTATGGAAACACAGCAAGAAATGTAAATATTAAGAATGCAAAGAAAGTTAAAATAACGAAGGATGCGTATTTCATGTTTATGATGAAATACAAAAACATGGACATTGTGAATGTATGTTTCCAAGGATAAGAATCACAGATACCTGATACAAGAAAAGACAAATCATATAATTTTTTCAGAAACAACAATTTAAACATCATTTCTGGTTCTTTCGCTGGACGACCAAAATGTTCACAGTACTGTTTACGTAACATAGGATTTACAAAACTAAAATCTACATTTTCTTTAATTCTACGCAGAAGATGATTGGCAGGAATGATTACTTCATAAATCCCCTGATAAGGTGACAATGATAGTTTTAACTGTGAATTATCTCTCAACATCGAAGAATTCCCCTTCCTACTTATATTTGCGTTATGAAAAGGATGAAAGCAGACAAGAGTCTTGGATATAACTATGATACTGACCGTTTTGAATCAGACAGCCGTAAGGAAGATGATATCTTTTTAAATTTAGAGATGCTCTGTGAAAATAAAATCGAAACATCTGACCGATCTGAAGGAGCTATAAGTCGAAATGATTGTATAAAAGCCATGGAGAACATGGTAGATTCCCTGATCAGTGACCGATTACTGGAACTCAGTAAGTATGTATTGCTGGATCCAATCGGCAAAAGAATACTGATCGACAAAAGTTCAATGCAGACTGACGGATATCAGGTGTTCATTAACTAGGAGGCAGATATGAGATTTAGAAAAAATGTGCCTGCGGAGCACAGAGAATTCCTGCAGGAACAGTTAAAGCAATACAAAAAAGAAATGACCATGACGAAAGATGAGTTACGTGAATTGGAAAAATGGGTAGCCAGTGGACGAAGCCCATATGATAACGGCGACTATATTTATAGCGAAAACGGATGCCCAATGGACTTTGTCAGCGCAATGCGTTTCCAGGATGAAATGTATGAATGGTGGATGAGTCTTTCAGAAGAAGAACGAGAACAAGAATTAAGGGAGCTTCGCGGGGATTATGATACTGTTTCAGACAGCATAATCATAGATACTGAATGGAGTGATCCGGCAATGGATCCGGATGCTGAACTTCCGTTCAGCTGATGCGCTTGACGGGTCAATTCACAGTGTAAAAAATCGGATTTACATACAGAAATGACCCACTTGAAATCAGGCGGGTCAGAATTAAACGTAAAAGTGGGTCAATTTTACTTGACAATCAACAAGAAGAAGCCCCGAATTGTAGTAGCGTACAATTCGGGGCTTCGTTCTTTGCTACAAGTATTTTTGGAATTACTTTTTGCCTATTGGCATTATATTATATGCAAATCTGAAAATCAATATACCGATAAATGGGAAATCGAGAAGAAAAATATTCTGTTTTTTTGAAATAAAAAATGCGAGTGCATTTTGAAACCTATGAGATTTTCAAGATTAGTTAAATGTGGTAGAATTCATATAAAAAATACTAATGAAAGGTTATCAAGATAAAAATGGAACGAGATTTTATCTCAATATTTATTTTTGCACTGGGAACAGCAGGAAGTATATACATTTTTAAAAGTATATTTGATTTTGTAATAAAGAGAAATTTTTCAAAATTATATGGAATAGGAAAATTGCCGAGAAGCATAAAGGTAAGAAAGAAATCAAATGAGAAAGGGGAAAACTATTATTATCTAAATTATCCTTATTGGTCTGTAAGTAAAAAGGACGGTACAGCAGACAGGAGAGTAAAGAAAAACTATATCATATGGAAGAGAAGTAAATTATATGTTGAAAACTATTTGGTTTTTACAGAAAGACCATATGAGTTAGTTGGAGTAGTCAAAAAATTGCGTTTGCAAGGCATTGCAATAGATTTATGTAAAGAAGAAAGAATAAAACGTGCCGACCTTTTAAAGAAGAAAGAGACATTTGCGTGTAATAGTGATATTCAAAAAATTGTTGATTATTATTCGGAGAAACCAACTGATTTTGAGGGATTATGCTCGGAATTATTTGAAAGTTTAGGGTATATAGCTAAACTAACTCCCCCGACAAATGACGGAGGTTATGATATATCACTTACCAGAGGGGGAGAAAAAACGATTGTTGAATGTAAATGCTATTCAATAGGACATAAAGTTGGGCGTCCGAATATCCAGAAACTTGTAGGGGCAAATAATGTTGTATTAGCAGATAAAATGATTTTTATAACAACAAGTGATTTTTCCGGTGCAGCTATTTCTTACGCTGAAGAGGTGGAAGTAAAACTGATAAATGGTAATAAGTTAATGGAACTTTTACACAAGCAGGGTTTTATTGAAAAAGAAAAAGTTAAGATAAATGTGATGGAATGCCAGTTAGAAACGGCAGACTTATATCCATATGTTCCACGCGATATATATGAAAGTTTTTTTGAATGATTTTTGAAATATTTTTGAAAATTATTAAGAGAAATGGAGCAGTAATTCCGGGACATCTCAGAATCCTGGAGACCTATGAGATGGCGAGAGAACTTGCTGATTATATAGAGAATCTGGAAATTGAGGAATGGAAATAATAAGAGAAGCTAAACAATAGGAGAAAAATATGGGAAAAGAAAATGGAAAGAATGTAGGATTCCCTGAGGATTTCATCTGGGGAGCAGCAACAAGTGCGTATCAGATCGAAGGTGCAGTAAAAGAAGATGGCAAAGGTGAGCACATCTGGGATGTGTATACAAAAGAACCTGGGAAAGTATATTCCGGTCACACCGGCGAAGTGGCATGCGACCATTATCACAGATATAAAGAAGATGTTCAGTTAATGAAAGAAATGGGCCTGAAAGCTTATCGCTTTTCCATCGACTGGTCACGGGTTTTACCAGATGGATTTGGAAGAGTGAATGAGAAAGGTATTGAGTTCTATAACCATCTGATCGACGAGCTTGTGGAAAATAAGATCGAACCATATATTACTTTGTATCACTGGGAACTTCCATATGAAATCTATAAAAGAGGCGGATGGATGAATCCGCAGATCGTGGAATGGTTTGGAGAATATGCGAAGCTTGTTGCAGAAAGATTCAGTGACAGGGTAAGTCATTTCTTTACATTGAATGAACCACAGTGCTTTGTCGGACTTGGCTTTCTTACCGGAGAACATGCACCGGGAGTAAAAGCACCCATGAGAGATACCTTTGAAATGGCACACAATGCCTTGAAAGCACATGGAAGAGCGGTACAGATGCTCCGTACTTATGGAAAACAGAAACTGACGATCGGATATGCACCGACATCATCTGTCTGTTATCCGGAAACAGATCGGCCGGAAGATATCGAGGCCGCAAGAAAGGCATATTTTTCTCTTCAGGAGGATGACAGTAACTGGACATGGAAGGTGTCCTGGTGGTCAGATCCTGTTTTGCTTGGACATTATCCGGAAGAGGGATTGGAACGTTATGAAAAATATCTTCCGAAAATTACAGAAGAAGACATGCGTCTGATCTCAGAACCAATCGATATCTATGGACAGAATATCTATAATGGAAGATGCTTCCGTATGGGAGAAGACGGGAAACCACAGGAGGTTTGTCGATATGAGGGATTTCCCAAGACTGCGATCCAATGGCCGGTAACACCGGAATGTCTGCGTTGGGGACCGAAGTTCTTATATGAAAGATATCACAAGCCAATTTATATCACAGAGAACGGATTATCCTGTCATGATGTGATCTCATTAGATGGAAAAGTGCATGATCCAAACAGAATTGATTTTCTTGCAAGATATTTACAGGAACTGAAAAAGGTAGCAGAGGAAGTAGATATCAGAGGATATTTCCAGTGGTCTTTGATGGATAATTTTGAATGGGCAAAGGGTTACTCAGACAGATTTGGACTTGTATATGTAGACTACAGGAACCAGCAGAGAATTATGAAAGATTCAGCATTCTGGTATAAACACGTGATAGAGACAAAAGGAGTCGAATTATAAAAAGAAGAGACCGGATATGAAGATCCATCTTTTTGCGATCTGATGTGGAAAATCTGGAGAAGAATCATTGGGTCCGGCAGAAGTATTGAAGCTTCATGAGGTTTCAGTAAAAGAATTCCAGACGCTTGTGGCAACAGGGGAAGTGAAGCATGTTGCAGGCCTTGCAGCGTGGGCACGCTGGATGAGCAGAGAAGACGAAAAATAATGGAATATCATGGACTGGTGTCTTATAACACGGACAAATATCAGGAAGATCATGTATCCTGGTGGGACTGTGTCGATGTGATCTCTTCCAGCGGATATTATCCGATTGATCAATGGGAGCAGGAACTGGATCGTATCGAAAAAACAGTCTTAAAATATAAGAAACCATTTTTCTTTGCCGAAGTGGGATGTATGTCGCGAGAAGGTTCCGGGATGATTCCGAATAACTGGGGATTGCAGGGAGAACTTCGCCTGGAAGAACAGTGTGAATGGTATCGTGCAATGTTTGAGGCCTGTAAGAAACGACCATGGCTTCGTGGTTTTGCTTTATGGGAGTAGGCACCAAAGCTGCCTTCTGCTTCCGAGGCATGGAAGGACGACAGTTATGAAATATGTGAGAAACCGGTGCAGGTGATAATAAAGAGATTCTATGAGCATGAGGCAGGAACCTCATTAATGTAATATTTGTAAAGGAAAAAGAACAGTCTGTTTTGATGGGATTAATTTCTGTTATGACAGACTGTTTTTTCTATTCCATTATCAATAGTTGATTTGCGGAAAACATCGAAATATATGTGTCGTGAGGAGAAGTTTATGCTGTATATAATACTATTAGCTGAGCTATATGGACATATGTCAAAAATGTTATTGACATATGCCTTTTATAGAACTATTATATAAGAAAAGCAAGAAAGGAGCAGTTTATGCCGAGACCAGTAAAATGCAGAAAAGTTTGCCATTTCCCCAATGTTTTAGAATTCTTTCCGGCAGATGATACTGAGAAAAAAACACCTATTGTTCTGACGGTAGATGAGTATGAAACCATCCGTCTTTTGGACAAGAAAGGTTATAGTCAGGAGCAGTGCGCAGCATCTATGCAAGTCGCAAGAACAACCGTTCAACGAATTTATGAGATTGCCAGGAAGAAAATAGCAGATGCACTCATTGATGGATATCCGCTTAAAATTGAAGGTGGAGATTTCAAAATCTGTGATGGTCAGAGCGGTAACTGTAGGCTTGGAGGATGTTATAAGCAGGAGTTTCATCAAAAATATGCAGCAGAAAAAGGAGAGGGTATCATGAGAATAGCAGTAACATATGAAAACGGACAGATTTTTCAGCACTTCGGACACACAGAAACATTTAAGATTTACGATGTAGAGGAAGGAAAAGTAGTACATTCAGAAGTAGTAGATACGAATGGAAGCGGACATGGCGCATTGGCAGGAGTTCTTAAAGCATTGAATGCAGATGTTTTGATCTGTGGCGGAATCGGAGGCGGCGCACAGACAGCGTTAGCGGCAGCCGGCATTAAGCTTTTCGGAGGAGTTTCCGGAGATGCGGATGAAGCAGTAAAAGCGTTTATCAATGAAACACTGGAGTATAATCCGGATGTGAAATGTTCTCATCATGAGCACAGCCACGGGGAAGGACATACATGTGGCGAGCATGGATGTGGAAGCCATAGCTGTCATTAAGAAAAATAGCAAAAAATAATAATACACAAGGATGTACAAAGGCGTTTTGCAGTCATTATTACAAAGAGTTTTTGTTTTTATCAGCAGTGATAAAAAATGTACAGGTAGTTCGAGGACTGAGAAAAGGAAAAGACCAGGGAAGAGTTGTGCAGGGTAATATTGTAGCTGATCAAAGTAATAAATCTTAAAAGGTAATAAAACGGCTGCAGGCCTATAATACTTTCAGGGTAACAGAAAAACTTCCATTCAAAAAATGGGAGTTTTTCTGTTACCGGAGTATCATATTTGCAAGGTGTGATTTATAAAGTATCTTGACAGAGGTACCGATCCTGTTATACTATTAAAACTGATAAAGGGGAGTAACCTACGTTTGGAAATCTGCGTTTGCAGTGTCGTCAGTACGGTGGAAACATCCGGCGCTGCAGGGAAATGGTGAGACTTTTATTGCATTTTTTGTTGTGCAATAAGGGTTTCTTTTTTTATATCCTTTTATCAAAAAAATCCTTTATTGCATAAAAAAATTACAGTTGGTGAATATTTGCAAAAAAGGAGGCAAAGGTAATGAAAGAAATTTATCAGCAGACAGCAGAAGAAGTTCTCGAGCGTGTGGAAAGCAGGGAATCAGGGCTTACCGATGAACAGGTCAGACGGTCCAGAGAGAAGTGCGGATGGAATGAGCTTGCAGAAGGAAAGAAAAAAAGTATTTTGCAGATCTTCTTTGAACAGTATAAGGATTTTCTGGTGCTGATCCTGATCGCATCGGCAGTGATATCCGGTATGCTTGGAGATGTGGAAAGTGCAGCAGTTATCGTGATCGTTATTACGATCAATGCGATTTTGGGAACTGTGCAGACAGTAAAGGCTGAGCAGTCCTTGCAGAGCTTAAAGAAGCTTTCCGGACCGGAGGCAAAGGTATTACGTGATGGTGTGGCGGTACAGCTCCCGGCAAGAGAACTGGTTGTAGGAGATGTGATCCTTCTTGAAGCAGGTGATATGATCCCGGCCGATGGAAGATTGATTGAAAATGCAAGCCTTAAGGTCGATGAAAGTGCCCTTACCGGAGAAAGTCTTGCGGTTGAAAAGAGTAGGGACATTATTTTGGAGGAAGCATCGCTTGGTGATCGGACAAATATGCTGTTTTCCGGAAGCTTTGTCACATATGGGCGTGGCAGAGCGGTTGTAACGAATGTAGGAATGCAGACAGAGGTTGGAAAGATTGCGGGACTTCTGAAATCGACTTCGGAAAAACAGACGCCACTTCAGGCGAATCTGGATGATTTTGGAAAGAAGCTTTCTATTCTGATCCTGATATTTTGCGGAATTCTGTTTGCGATCAGTGTATTCCGCGGTGAGAAGATCAGCAGTGCATTTATGTTTGCAGTAGCACTTGCAGTCGCAGCGATTCCGGAAGCTTTAAGCTCCATCGTGACGATCGTCCTTTCTTTCGGAACACAGAAGATGGCAAAGGAGCACGCGATCATTCGTAAGCTTCAGGCTGTGGAAGGTCTTGGAAGCGTATCTGTTATCTGTTCGGATAAGACCGGAACACTCACACAGAATAAAATGACAGTAGAAGATTATTATATTGATGGAAAAAGAATCACAGCAGATGCAATTGATGTAGCAGATCCGGCGCAGAGATGTCTTTTGGACTACAGCATTTTATGTAATGATTCAACAAACGAAAATGGAGTGGAGATCGGAGATCCGACGGAAACGGCATTGATCAATCTGGGCAGCCGGTACGGAATCGAGGCTGCTGGTGTAAGAAAGCTTTATCCAAGGGAAGGAGAGCTTCCCTTTGACAGTGACCGTAAGATGATGTCAACACTTCACAGAATTGATGATGAGAACCGGATGATCGTAAAAGGTGCGGTTGACCGGCTTCTGGAGCTGACAGACAGGATCTGGACAAAGGACGGAGTTCGGGAAATCACAGAAGCAGATAAAGAAAAGATCCGGCGCCAGAATCAGGAATTTTCAATGGAAGGGTTACGGGTACTGGCATTTACCTATCGTGAAATTCCGGAGAAGCATGTATTGACGACAGAAGATGAGAACCATCTGGTATTTCTTGGCCTGATCGCTATGATGGATCCGCCGAGGGAAGAATCAAAGGCTGCAGTGGCAGAATGCATAAAAGCGGGGATTCGGCCAGTCATGATCACGGGAGATCATAAGATCACAGCAGCGGCAATTGCAAAGAGAATCGGAATTTTACACGATCTGTCGGAGGCCTGTGAGGGTGCTGATATTGAAAATATGAGTGATGAGCAGCTGAAGGAGTTTGTCCCGAATATTTCTGTGTATGCAAGAGTGTCACCAGAGCACAAGATCCGTATTGTCCGTGCATGGCAGGAGAAGGGGATGATCGTGGCAATGACCGGAGACGGTGTGAATGATGCTCCGGCATTGAAGCAGGCAGATATTGGTGTTGCAATGGGAGTGACCGGAACCGAGGTCGCAAAGGATGCCGCAGCAATGGTGCTTACAGATGATAATTTTGCAACAATTGTAAAAGCAGTGGAAAACGGACGAAATTTATATCAGAATATCAAGTATGCGATCCAGTTTCTTCTGTCCGGAAACTTTGGTGCGATCCTGGCAGTTCTTTGTGCATCCCTTGCAGGACTTCCGGTTCCTTTTGCACCGGTACATCTGCTGTTTATCAATCTTTTGACAGACAGTCTTCCGGCGATCGCGTTAGGCGTGGAGCCGCACAGCAGTGAGGTGATGAATGAGAAACCAAGATCAGCAGACGAGTCAATACTGACAAAGGATTTTCTTGGTAAAATCGGTCTGGAAGGACTGGTGATCGGTATGATGACGATGATAGGATTTTTGACAGGATATCATCAGAATGGTGCACTGCTTGGCAGTACTTATGCCTTCGGAACACTTTGTCTGGCACGTCTGTTCCATGGATTCAACTGCAAATCGGATCATCCGGTTATCTTTACAAAACGTTTCTTTAATAATAAATGGCTTCAGGGAGCATTTGTACTTGGGGCAGTACTCATTACCGTTGTACTGACGGTTCCAGGATTTCATCTCCTGTTTAAAGTAGAGACGTTGGATCTGATGCAGCTTGGCTGTGTATATCTGTATGCGTTTGCAAGTCTTCCGATCATTCAGCTGCTTAAATGGATACGCATGAAATTAAGAAAAAGAGGAGAATGATAGTGGATATAAGTAAAATATCTGTAAAAAAAATCCGGGAGCTTATTGTGTTTACAGCATTTCTTGTGGTCGCCCTGTGGAAGTTTGATGTGGTGCTCGATGTGCTGAAAGCAATATGGGGGATCGCATTTCCTTTTGTACTTGGCGGGGCGCTCGCTTTTATGATTAATGTGCCAATGAGCTTTTTGGAAAAGAAAATTTTTGGAAGGGTAAAAAAAGAAAATAAGATAGGTGCAAAACTGGCAAGACCGATAAGTCTGTTCCTTACGATCGTATTTGCGGTTGGCGTGATCGTACTGGTGATGTTTGGTGTGATCCCGCAGCTTACGCGGACAATGGGAACTCTGATGATGAGTATCGCTGATTTTATTCCGCAGATGCAAAGCTGGATCCGGGAATTTTCTCATAATAATCAGGAAATCATGAAGCTGGTAGATCAGGTACAGTTTAATCCGGATCAGGCGATCAAGTGGGGGATAAGCCTTCTTGGAAACGGTGCAGGAAATATGATGAATACCACAATGTCAGCAGTGGGTTCCATAGTCAGTGGATTGGCAACCTTTTTTATTGCTTTTTCATTTGCCTGCTATGTCCTTTTTCAGAAGGAGAAGCTGCATGTGCAGATCCGAAAAGTATTTTTTGCCTTTCTCCCAAAGAAAAAGGCAGATGCTTTTCTTAAAGTCTGTTCTCTGACTTATCGGACATTTGCAAATTTTCTTGCAGGTCAGTGTCTGGAAGCTGTGATCCTCGGCTGTATGTTTGTTGTGATACTGAGTATTTTGAGGATGCCATATGCACTTTTGATCGGAGTTTTGATTGCGTTTACCGCATTGATTCCGATTTTCGGGGCCTTCATCGGGTGTGCGGTGGGAAGCTTTTTGATCTTTATGGTAAATCCGAAACAGGCAATTTTATTTATTATAGTATTTCTGGTGCTGCAGCAGATCGAGGGAAATCTGATCTATCCTCATGTTGTGGGTGAATCCGTAGGACTTCCGTCGATCTGGGTTCTTGCAGCAGTTACGATCGGCGGAAACCTTATGGGAATTGTAGGTATGCTTGTTTTCATTCCGCTGCTTTCCGTATTCTATACTATCTTTCGGGAATTCGTATATCTGCGCCTGAAGAAAAAGCATATCAAACAGGTGACAAAGACAGAAATAGAGGAATATACGGCGGAGGAAATTGTAAATAGTGACATATCAGAGGGGAAATGATATGATGGACTTGTATTGGGATAGTTAAGAAAATCTTATATTTAAGGGGGGAGTTACTGTGTGGTTTGTGTTTGCCTTGCTGTCTGCTGTATTTGCGGCGCTGACCTCCATACTGGCCAAGATAGGTATTGCCGGTGTTAATTCGAATCTTGCAACAGCGATTCGAACGATAGTGGTACTAGTTATGGCTTGGGGAATGGTTTTCCTCACAAATACCCAGGGCGGGATCGCAGCAATCAGCAAAAAAAGCTGGCTGTTTCTGACCCTTTCAGGTCTGGCAACGGGTGTTTCGTGGTTATGCTATTATCGTGCTCTGCAGATAGGCGATGCATCCAAGGTTGTGCCGATAGACAAGCTGAGTGTCGTGATCACACTGGTACTGGCATTTGTTTTTTTGCATGAGAAATTCACAGCAAAATCGATGATGGGATGTATTTTGATCGGTGTGGGAACATTATTGATGGTTTTGTGAAAAGGCATAAGAAAACTATATACAAAAGGAGAGTGTTATGAAAACACGAAAGAAAATTTCAGCAAGGCTGTTGGCGATCATGCTTATTGCTGCATTGCTGCTTCCTCTTGCATGGAATGTCCCGGTGGAAGCAGCCGAGGCAAAACAGATCGATGTTTTGTTCAGCCATGATACACATTCGCATTTGAACAGCTTTTCAACCATCGTAGATGGAGAGCAAAAAGAAGTTGGCGGATTTGCAAGGATCAAAACCCTGATCGATGAAAAGAAGCAGGAAGATCCGGACACCCTGGTGCTGGATGGCGGCGATTTTTCCATGGGAACACTGATCCAGACCGTATACGATACGGAGGCGGCAGAGCTTCGGATGCTGGGATATCTGGGGTATGATGTGACGACTCTGGGGAATCATGAATATGATTATCGTTCAAAGGGACTGGCAAATATGCTGGAGGCTGCGAAGGCTTCCGGTGAGACAGTGCCGGCACTGGTAGTGTGCAACGTGGACTGGGACAGCATGGAGCAGGATGGATTAAGCGATGGTCAGAAGCAGATCCGGTCGGCATTTGAAGCCTACGGTGTGAAGGATTATGTAGTAGTTCAAAAAGGAGATGTAAAAGCTGCAGTAGTCGGTGTGTTCGGTAAGGATGCCCTGGAATGTGCACCGACCTGTGAATTAAAGTTCAAGGATCCGGTTGAGGCCGTAAAACAGACGGTAGAAGAGATCCGAAAAAATGAAAAAGTGGATATGATCGCTTGTGTGTCCCATGGAGGAACCTGGGAGGATGAGAACAAATCGGAGGATGAGATCCTTGCAAAAGAGGTGCCGGATATCGACTTGATCATCAGCGGACATACGCACACAGAGCTGAAAGAGGCAATTCAGCATGGGAACACATATATCGTATCCTGCGGCGAATACGGAAGAAATCTGGGATCACTTTCCATGACACAGAAACAGGACGGACGGTGGGAGCTGACATCCTATGAGCTGATCCCTGTTTCTGAGGATGTAAAACCGGACCAGGCGACACAGGAACAGATCGATGCCCTGATGGATACGGTGGATAAGAATTATCTTGCCGATTTCGGCTATACAAGGGAAGAGGTTCTTGCTGAAAATGATGTTGAATTCAACAGTCTGGAAGAAATGGGCACGAAGCACGAAGAGTTGAATCTTGGTGATATCATGTCCGATGCATACATATATGCAGTGGAAAATTCCGAGTATTATGATGGTGATCCGGTTGATGTAGCCGTTGTTCCAAGCGGAACCGTGCGGGACACATACACAAAGGGCGATATCACAGTAGAGGATGTTTTTAATTCCTTTTCACTGGGGATCGGAAAGGACGGTGTTGCCGGATATCCGCTGATCAGTGCATACCTGACCGGAAAAGAGCTGAAGCTGGTAGCGGAGGTGGACGCTTCTGTATCGGATTTTATGACAACGGCAAGGTTATATTGCAGTGGATTGAATTTTGCATACAATCCACATCGGATGATCCTGAATAAGGTGACAGATTGTTATCTCACCAGGGCAGACGGAGAGCGGATCGAGATCCAGGATGACAAGCTGTATCATGTTGTGACAGATCTGTATACCGGCCAGATGCTTGGTTCTGTGATGAAAATGTCCTATGGACTGCTGTCTCTTGAACCGAAGGACAGGGATGGAAATCCTATTGAAAATCTGGAAGATCAGGCGATCATGGAGGATGACAGGGAATTAAAGGCCTGGGATGCGATCGCAAGATATATGCAGTCCTTTGAGGATACAGACGGCGACGGAATTGCCAATGTGCCGGAATATTATGAGACGACACATGGACGTAAGGTTGTGGAGGACAGCAGAAATATCATTGATCTGGTGAAGCAGCCGAATAAGTTTTCGGCAATGATCGCAGGTATTTGTCTGATCTTTATCGTGATCATTGTGCTTGTGGTATTTCTGATCCGAAGGATGATCTGCAGGATCAAAGTCAGAAAAGGAAAGAGAAATTCAAAATAAATATACGGCTGAGAAGAAAGCTGTCGCTTTAGCGGTTGATAGATCGCAAAGCGGCAGCTTTTATTTGTGGCAGATATATAAATGGTGAAAGAAGATATTTTATAGTTGACAAATAGAGAACAATGCCATACAATCGTTCTAAATAGAACGAAAAGATATGGAGGAAGGCTATGTTTTTCTGGGATCAGCATAAAACGATAACAAGCTGTTATGAAAAAGTCACAGGGAGTGTATGTGAGAAATATCAGCTGACGCATATGGAATATGATATCCTTATGTTTTTGCACAACAATCCACAGCATAATACTGCGGCTGAGATCGTTAAGGTCCGTAAGTCGACGAAATCCCACGTGTCCTCTTCTCTGAAAAATCTGGAGAGCAGAGGTCTGATCGAAAGGATCCAGAGTGCGGATAATAAGAAGCATATCGAGATCGTTTTATTAAATAAGGCAGATCGGATCATTGAAGATGGAATAAAAGCACAGAAGGAATTTGCAAAAATCGCTTTGGACGGCCTGACAGTGGAAGAGAAGCGTATTTGTAAAGAGGTGTTTCATAAGATCTGCGAAAATGCGGATAAATATATGAGGTGAGATGATGAAAAAGAGATTTCATGTAAAGAAAAGGACTCTTTTGCTGATCGCGGGTATTGTATGGCTGATTGCCGGATTTAATGTTGCCAGACTTGGGATATTATCATACCGGGTGATCGATCGGAAGTGGTATCTGTATCTGTTTTCGGTCGTTGCTTTTTTCTATTCCGGTCTCGGCTGTGCACTGGCCCTGGCGGGGGTGGTATTTACCAGAAATTATTTTTGTTATAAACAATTGATCGTAAAGGAGCAGGAAGCATGAGAGAAAATAGTAAGAAAAACATGCCGGACATAATGGAGGCAATATTTGACGCAGGATATTTGATATTCGATCTGATCGCAGGAATTCTTTTCTTTGTATTTTCGAAGGGTAATCCTTTGTTTATCCTTTACGGAGTACTGACATTGACACTTTGTGGCGGAGATGCTTTCCATCTGGTGCCAAGGATCATCAGAGCTGTCCATGGAAGCAGCGAGAAGATCAGGAAACAGCTGGGAATCGGATTACAGGTATCCTCGATCACGATGACTGTATTTTATATTATTTTACTGTATGTATGGAAGCTTACCTTCCCGGAGCTGAATGCACCGGCAGCAGTGGAAGCAATGATCTGGATCTCTGCGATCATCAGGATCGTGGTATGCTTCCTTCCTCAGAATAACTGGTGTACAGACGATGGAAATATGAAATTATCCATCCTGAGAAATGCAGTTTTTGCAGTTACCGGTATCGGTGTGATCATTCTGTATGCGATCTCCGGAAATGTGAATGGGTATCACATGACAAGAATGGTTGCTGCGATCATCATTTCCTTTGGATGCTATCTTCCGGTAACCTTATTCAGCAAAACAAAGCCCAAGGTCGGATTACTGATGATCCCAAAGACCTGTGCATATATGTGGATCATTGCAATGGGACTTCATCTTCTGTTTTAGGACAGCAAGCATTAAGTAACCGCCTGACTATGGATCAGACATTGGATGTCCGCAGCGTATTTTGGTACGTCTGCGGACATCTTTTTTTGAGATGAATTGCAATTTTTTTTGTAAAATTGTAGAATGAAAGAGTTTATGAAAAAGAGTCATGAAAGAGAGAATCAGGAAATGAATGATAAAATCGCAGTCTGTCTTGGAAAGGGCGGACAGAGAGATATGGCGGAAGCCTTTTGCAGGAGGACCGGAGCGCAGCTTCAGGATAAGCCGGGAGATTTTCTGACGGTGCGGTTTGATTCCAGGGGCGTTTCGCTGTCCGGTTTCGGGCTGACCTATCAGGGGGATTTTGTGGAGACGATGCTTCACAGAGTTACCAGAGGCAGACTTCAGCATGAGATGCTGGTGAAGGCGGTGAAGTCAGATAAGGAGGGAAGGAAGGCCATCGATGCTACGGCAGGAATGGGTGAGGATGCCTTTCTTCTGGCAGCCCAGGGCTATGAGGTGACGCTATACGAGCAGAATCCGGTGATCGCAGCCCTTCTTAAAGATGCCATTCGCCGTGCCAAGAAAAATATGGATCTGAAAGATATTGCCGGTCGTATGAAGGTGATCGAGGGAAACAGTGTAGAAGGTATGTCAAAGCTTCTTGATCCTGTAGACGTGATCTATCTGGATCCTATGTTTCCGGCAAGACAGAAATCCAGCCTGATCAACAAGAAACTTCAATTGATCCAGAAGCTGGAACCACCGTGTTCCGGGGAAAAGGATCTTTTTGATGCAGCTATCAGAGCAAATCCGGATAAGATCATCGTCAAGCGTCCGCTGAAAAGTGAATGTCTTGCCGGCCGGGAGCCGTCTTATACATTGAAGGGGAAGGCAATACGATATGACTGCTATGTATTATAAAGTCAGACACTATCAATACAAAAATCGAATCGGAAATCTTAAGTCTGAAGCTGTAGGCGTGGTAAGCGGGGAAAAACATTTCCCCATATTTCCTGGAAATATGATTTTCAAGCCACTGACGAAATCCAAACCATTTTCCACGCCACTGTATGCTTATGCAGAGGTGTTCTGGTCAACGATCATTAATGAATATTTTATGCCTGCGCCCAGGTATGAACTGGCCATCTGTGAAGGGTATGAGGCAGTAAATGAAAAATATCTTGACTACGGAACGGCAGTACCCATGGCCTATAAAGAAGGGGAATCCCTTTTGAATCTTCTGGAGTTTTTCAGGAAATATCCGGATGAAAAGGTAGATATAGATAATTATGTAAACTATTGTCAGATGTTTTATGATTATAGAGATATTTTTGAAGCTGATTTTTTGCAGGAGCATCAGGAAATGGCGGAACAGCTTGCCATGCAGGTACTGATCTCTGTCCTGAAGGGAGACCAGAATTATCATTATGAAAATGTAGCATTTCTCTGTGATAAAGATGGCGGGATCATAAGTCTTGCACCTATGATCGATCATGAATTTTCTACGTATTTTATGTTTCCGGACGATGTTTCCCGTCATGTATACTGGCTGATGGAATTAAGCAAATCCATCCGCGGATGGGAAGTCCGGCCTGGGGAATATGATAATTTCAAAGATCCGGAAGAACGGAAACTAATGGAAAAAAGTGCCACCTGTATTCATAAAAATCTCCTCTATATAAAAGAACATTATCCGCAGACAACGGAAGAATTTCTGGATAAAGCAGAAAAACTGAAAACAGCATTGACGGAAGCTTCAGAGGATTTTCTGATCCGGGGAAATACGGAATATCCGGACTGTGCGGATTCCAGTGCCTGGCTGATCGGAAAAGCCCGATACAAGGATAAAGATGAAGAGAAAGCCAGTGCTTATGAGACGGAATTATACGGAAAGGGGAAAAAGCTTGATTTCCGGGACGTAAGTATCAGTGCAATAAATGAAATAAAAGCTGTGATCAGTCAGATGGAAGAAGTTTTGAGAAAGAGAGAATAAACAAATGGAACAAACAAAAACAATATTAAAAAAAACCTGGGTGGTGGCAGCGCTTGCCTGTGTCTGCTGTCTTCTCTGGGGGAGTGCGATCCCGCTGATCAAGACAGGATACCGTCTGATGCAGATGGATTCTGCAGATACGGCAAGTCAGATCGTTTTTGCAGGTGTGCGTTTTGCACTGGCAGGAATCCTTGTACTGATCTTTGCATCTTTGCGTGAGCGCAAGGTTCTGCTTCCGGATCGAACTGTTCTGAAATATGCGGTGCCGGTATGTATGGCTCAGACGGTATGTCAGTATTTCTTCTTTTATATAGGTGTGGCACATACCTCCGGTGTAAAAGGCGCTATTATCACAGGTCTTGGGAATTTTATTGCGATCCTGCTGTCCTGCCTTGTTTTTCACAAGGAAAAAATGACCGGGCGAAAGATGCTCGGCTGTATCCTCGGTTTTGCCGGCGTGGTCGTGATCAATCTCATGGGAAATTCTCTGGATGCAGGTTTTAGGCTCACAGGAGAAGGATTTATTCTGATCGCGCAGTTTTCTTACGGAATGTCCACGGTGCTGATCAATATTTTTTCCAGAAAGGTATCTCCGGTGGTACTCAGCGGAACGCAGTTTACCATGGGCGGGATCATTCTGTTCCTGATCGGAAAAGGGATGGGAGGACATTTCGGAGTGGTAAATGCCGCCGGTATTGGGATCATCTTTTATCTGGCAATGGTGTCTGCAGTGGCCTATACACTGTGGTCAGTGCTGCTTGCCTGGAATGATGTATCCAAGGTAGCGATCTTTGGCTTTGTAAATCCTTTGTTCAGTGTGATCCTGTCTGCACTGGTTCTGGGAGAGGTACGTCAGGCATTTAATATGGGAAGTCTCATCGCACTGTTTCTTGTCTGTGTGGGAATTTATGTGGTAAATCAAAAAAAATCTTCATAAGTGGTATTGCAGTTATTGTTCCCAGGCAATATTTTTTGAAACGTGTTGCTGAGAACGGAGTGAACAGTAACGGTCGCAGAATGAACAGTAACGATGCCGGAGTTTTGAAATTGATTTCAATACGGCATTGTGTTAAAATAGCTCCATAAAAAGTGTGAACATAAAAATCCATGCCGGAATAACTGCAGGATCCGGAAGCAGATCCTGCACCGGACAGTAAGGAGGAAAAATATGGAATTTCAGAAACTGATCGAAGAGAGAAGGACCATCCGTAAATACAGCCCGGAGAGCAGGATCACAAAAGAAGATCTTCTTGCAGTGATCCGGGCCGCTCAGGAAGCACCCAGCTGGAAAAACTCCCAGACCGGAAGATATTACTGTGTAATGTCCGAAGAGATGGTGGAGAAGGTCAGCAGAGAATGTCTGCCGGAAATGAACCAGGCAAAAGCAGAGAATGCATCCCTGATCGTTACAACCTTTGTACATAACCATGCCGGATTTCAGAAAGACGGAACACCGGATAATGAGCTTGGAAACGGCTGGGGCTGCTATGATCTGGGACTTCAGAACGAGAATCTGATCCTGAAGGCAAAGGAGCTTGGATATGGAACCCTGATCATGGGACTTCGTGCCGGAGACAAGCTCCGTGAGATCCTTTCCATTCCGGAAACAGAAACGGTAATGGCAGTGATCGCCATCGGAAAAGCAGCCGAAGAGCCTGCAAGACCGAAACGTAAAGATGTGGAAGATATTGTGAGATTTTATTAAATAATAGAAGAAATGCCCGGTACATATCAAAATGTTCGGGCATTTTTTAATGGAAATTAAAGAGCAAAATGGTCTGAAAAGGATTGCCTGGAGGAGTGAATTCTGTTATCCTGTAAGAAAACAGCTGTGACAACATGGAAGGGTTTTGAAAAGCAGAGTTTGGGAGAAGCAAAAAAGCAATACAGTAAAAGCAAGGGAGGTTTTTAACCAATATGCAGATCATACATGAAAATGAATACGAAGAAACCATGAAAAATATCGTAACGCCATATCTTCTGTCTCACAGAAGGGAACTTTATGTACCGGGTGCGGATTATCCGTTTCGTAACAAAAGCAAACGGATCACAGGTAAGATCCATATGCTGCAGTATCTGTCTGATATTGATATGCCTAAAGGTGTGGTAGTCATCAGCCACGGATTCACAGAATCAGCAGTAAAATATGATGAAGTGGCCTATTATTTTCTTAAAGAAGGCTATCATGTATATATTCCGGAGCATTGCGGCCATGGCAGCAGCTATCGTCTTACCGCAGACCCGTCTCTGGTCCATATCGATACATGGCGAAGATATATCCGCGATTTTCTGAAAGCATGCCGCTACATAAAGAAAGCACATCCGGATCTGTCACTTAACTTGTATGCACATTCCATGGGTGGTGCCATCGGTGGTATTGCTGCAGCCTGGGAGCCGGACTGGTTTCACAAGGTGATCCTTTCTTCTCCGATGATCCGTCCTCTTACAGATAATGTTCCGTGGCCGGCAGCCACCGGCATAGCTCTGGAGAAATGCATTTTCGGAAAAGATGAGGAATATGTAGCTGGCCGAAAGCCTTACGATGGCAGCGGTTCTTTTGAGACAAGCTCCGCAACATCAAAACCAAGATACGAGCGATACAAAAATCTCCGTGCAGAACATAAGGAGCTCCAGACCTGGTCTCCATCCTACGGCTGGCTCTGGGCTTCTGCGGAAATGAGCTGGTATCTGCGTCTCTACGGATGGAAAAAATATACGGCACCAATGCTGCTCATCCAGGCCCAGACGGAAGATCTGGTGTCTGTCCGTGCCCTGAAAAATTTTGCTGGAAAGATCAATCGCCAGGGAAAAACAAGCTGTGATTATATCCATATGATCGGAACAAAGCATGAGATCTATGGAAGCAGAGGTAAGATCCTGGAGAAATACTGGGGATATATATTTACATTCCTGGACGACACGGAAAATGATATTGATCACAGATAAGTATTTTTACTACAGGTATATCACATATTTAACAACAGGATTGGCAGCTTTTATTCACTTTCTTTCTTTATCATAGTAAAATTATAAAGCTTTTCTCTTATACATTCGACAAAAAATGTGATATAATCTAACGAATCGTCTTTTTGTACAGACAAACGTACAATCCAAAAAGACAAAATTAAATAAGGGAAGGATTATAGAATGTTATCTGTTATTGAATCAGTGAATGCTGCCGTAAACAATTTTATCTGGGGCGTTCCTGCGATGATCTGTATTATTGGTGTAGGTCTTTATTTAAGTATCCGCACGAATTTTCTCCAGATTCGGAAATTTCCCTATGCCATCAGGGTCACTATCGGACGTATGCTTCGGAAAAGAGAAGCTTCCGATGGAAGTCTGACACCGTTTCAGGCTGTTTGTACGGCGTTAGCTGCTACCGTGGGAACGGGAAATATTGCAGGTGTGGCAGGTGCTATTGCCATCGGAGGACCGGGAGCCGTATTCTGGATGTGGATTTCCGCACTTCTTGGAATGTGTACAAAGTTTTCAGAAGTAACACTTGCGGTACATTTCCGCGAAACCAATGCCAACGGAGATCTGGTTGGAGGACCAATGTATTACATTAAGAATGGTCTAAAAAAACACTGGCACTGGCTGGCATATCTGTTTTCCGCTTTTGGTGTGCTTACTGTTTTCGGAACCGGAAATGCAACCCAGGTTAATACCATTACAACAGCCATTGATTCTGCACTGATCAATTACAATGTGATCGCTGCAGACAATACTTCTACGGTAAACCTTGTTATGGGGATCATCCTTGCGATTCTTGTGGCAATGATCCTGCTTGGCGGAATCAAAAGGATCGGCCAGGTTACAGAAAAGCTGGTACCGTTTATGGCATTGTTTTATATTATTCTTGCCGTCGGTGTAGTTATCATCAACTGGAAAAATGTTCCGGGTGTTTTCAGCGCTATCATCAGAGGGGCATTTAATCCGGCATCTGTGACAGGCGGCGTAGTAGGAAGCTTTTTCATGAGTATGAAAAAAGGTGTTTCCAGAGGTATTTTTTCCAATGAGGCAGGTCTTGGTACCGGTTCCATCGCACATGCCTGTGCAGACACCAGAAAACCTGTAAAACAGGGATTTTTCGGGATCTTTGAGGTATTCACGGACACGATCGTGATCTGTACGCTGACAGCGCTTGTCATCCTCTGCAGCGGGGTGCCGGTTGGTTATGGTGCAGCAGCAGGAGCGGAGCTTACCATCAGCGGTTTTACCAGTACATACGGAAACTGGGTTTCCATCTTTACAGCAGTTGCCATGTGCTGCTTCGCATTTTCCACTATCATTGGATGGGGACTTTACGGAGCCAGATGTGCGGAGTTCCTTTTTAAGGAAAAAGCTATCAGACCTTTTATGGTACTGTACTCTCTGGTAGCGATCATCGGCGCAACTGTTGACCTTGGACTTCTCTGGAGTATCGCAGAGACCTTCAACGGTCTGATGGCGATCCCTAACCTGATCGCAGTATTCTTGCTTTCCGGTGTGGTTGTAAAGCTTGTGAAGGAGTACTTCGCCGGAGAAGGAAAGAACGCCTGAAGGAGTTTTTGAAAAAAAAACTTGACTATCAAAACAAACAGAGTTAGAATTGATTTAACTCATTAAAGAGTTAACACATAACAGAAGTAAATTCCATGAAGGGAATCAGTAAAGACAGAGGAACCGTCTTCAGAGAGCTGTGACTGGTGTGATGCAGCGTCGGAACTGCCTTGAATATCATCCCTGAGAAGGAAAGCCGAAAGTTTCAGACAAGTAAGTAGGTTTTCACGGGTGCTTCCCGTTACAGAAGTCGCGTATGCCGGTACGTTGCAGAATCGTGCTTGTTTCAATGGAGAAACAGGGTGGTTGCGGAATTTTATATCCGTCCCTGAAAGGGGACGGATTTTTTTTATCCAAAACATTTTAAACCACGCGGTAAGGATCTGAAACCGGAAAAATATACAAAAGGGGAAAGAGTATGAAAGTGTACAAAAAACTCATGAACGCACTTGCAGCAGTAGAAAAAATCGTACTGGTCATTTCCACACTGCTGATCCTTGTGCTGACTGTGGGAAATGTATTTTCCCGTAAGGTCATCCATCGCTCATGGTCTTTTACAGAAGAGCTTGTTGTAGCGGTGTTTGTTCTCATCACACTTCTGGCAGCAGCACTTGCCTGCCGTGAAAAAGGAGGACTGGTAAGTCTGACACTGGTTACGGACCGTCTTCCGAAAAAACTGGAAAAACCATCTGTGATCCTGATCACGGTCCTGAGTATTGTTTTTTCCGCAATTTTATTTAAATATGGAATGGACAAAGTTCTTACACAGCTGGCAAACGGCAAGAGAACTTTCGTACTGAACTGGCCGGAGTGGATCTTCTGGTCCTTCGTGCCGATCGGAGCAGGCTGTATGATCCTTCATTTTATTGAGTACTGCTTGGACTTCTGCCTGAAAAAAGATGATGAAAAGGAGGACAAATAAATGATCAGTGCAATCTTATTTATCTCCTTCTTTGTTTTCCTGATCCTGGGACTTCCCATTGCGATCTGCTTAGGTCTGTCATCTGTATGTGCCATCCTTTATTCCGGTACATCTCTGACGATCGTAGCTACAAATATGTACTCCGGAATCAGTAAATTCCTGCTTCTTGCTATCCCGTTCTTTGTTCTGTCCGGAAACATTATGGCAAAAGCCGGTATTTCCAAACGACTGATCAACTTCGTAGATACCTGCGTAGGACATAAAAAGGGCGGTATCGCCATTGTATGTGTTATCGTAGCCTGCTTCTTCGGAGCGATCTCCGGTTCCGGTCCTGCAACGGTTGCGGCACTTGGAGCAGTTCTGATCCCGGCTATGGTTGAGCAGGGCGGTTTCTCCGCACCGTTTTCCACGGCATTGATGGCAACCTCCAGTTCCATCGCCATTGTCATACCGCCGAGTATCGCATTCGTTGTATACGCTTCCATCACAGGTGTATCTATTGCAGATATGTTTATGGCTGGTATCGTTCCGGGACTTCTGATGGGTGTTGCTCTTGTGATCATCGTTATGATCGAGGCAAAGAAACATAACATTCAGCCATCCCGTGAAAAAGCTTCCGCAAAAGAGCGTTGGGATACATTTAAAGATGCATTCTGGGGATTCCTGATGCCGGTTATCATCCTCGGAGGAATTTACGGCGGTATCTTTACACCAACTGAGGCTGCAGCCGTATCTGTTGTTTACGGTCTGTTTGTTGGTATGGTGATCTACCGTGAGGTTAAGCTCAAAGATCTGTTTGACATTCTTGTGGATTCTGCAAAGACAACTGGCGGAATCATGCTGATCGTAGCGAGTGCTTCCCTGTTCTCTTTTGTATGTACCAAGTTTGGTATTGCAAATGCGGCATCTGAGCTTCTTGCCGGCATTGCACATAATCAGTTTACCTTCCTTCTGATCGTAAACATCATTTTCCTGATCGCAGGATGCTTCATTGATGCAAACTCTGCGATGTACATTTTTATACCGATCATGCTTCCGGTATGTAAGGCTCTGGGCTATGATGTGGTAGCATTCGGTGTTATGGCAACAGTTAACCTTGCGATCGGACAGGTAACACCTCCGGTAGGTGTAAATCTTTTCGTTGCCATCAGTATCAAGATCAAAAAAGGTCTGGAGGTTACTCTTCAGCAGATCTCCAGAGCAGTTATGCCGATGATCGCTGCATCCGTTGCAGTTCTTCTGATCATCACTTATATTCCGGCTGTTTCCACAGCTCTTCCGAAGGCTCTTGCAAAAGAGGGCTCCTATACAGGAGACCAGTCTTCTGACACAGAAAGCCAGAGTTCCAAGGATTCCGGAGACGGAAGTGATTCCTTTAATACCATCGCGGATTACAGTGATCTTGACTGGCCGGAGATGACATGGAACTTTGCATGCTCTACAACTGAAACAAGTACCTGGGCTGACGGAGGACGTAAGTTTGGTGAGCTTATGGAAAAAGCAACCGGCGGAAAAGTCAAGGTTAATATTTACGCAGCAGATCAGCTGACAAACGGAAATCAGTCCGAGGGAATCCAGGCACTGATGAACGGAGACCCGGTACAGATCTCCATGCATTCCAATCTGATCTACTCTGCATTTGACCCGAGATTCAATGTAGTATCCCTGCCGTTTATCTATGATTCCTACGATGATGCAGATGCAAAATTTGACGGTGAGGCCGGAGAAAAGCTGAAAGAGATCCTTGGTGAGTACGGACTTCATTGTATGGGAATCGCAGAGAACGGTTTCCGTGAGCTGACAAACAGCAAGCATGAAGTAAAAACAGTAGACGACATGAAAAACCTGAAGGTTCGTGTGGCCGGTTCCAACCTTCTTATGGAATGCTATAAGAGATGGGGGGCAGATGCCACAAATATGAACTGGTCTGAGACCTACACAGCACTTCAGCAGAATACGGTAGAGGGTGAGGAGAATCCGTTGCCTGCGATTGACGCAGCCAGTGTACAGGAGGTACAGCCGTACTGCTCCATGTGGGATGCAATCTATGATTGTCTGTTCTTCTGTATCAACCAGGATATCTATGACAGCCTGACACCGGAACAGCAGCAGGTTGTTGATGAGGCAGGTCAGAAGGCTGTTGAGTATGAGCGTTATATCAACCGTTCCGGCGACGAGGAGATCATGAGCCGCTGGGAGAAGAGCAACGGTGTGACCTTTACAAAGAAAGAGGATATGGATATCGATTCCTTCAAGAAAGCAGTAGACGGAATCGACGACTGGTTTGTAAAGGAGCTTAAGAGTGCAGGCTATGACGATGCACAGGATCTTGTAGATCTGTTTACAGAGGATTCGGTAGATACCGTGGAGGATTACAGTGATCTGAACTGGCCTGAGACAACCTGGAACTTTGCATGCTCCACAACGGAGACAAGTACCTGGGCTGATGGAGGACGTAAGTTCGGTGAACTCATGGAAAAGGCTACCGGAGGAAAGGTCAAGGTTAACATTTACGCAGCGGATCAGCTGACAAACGGAAATCAGTCCGAGGGAATCCAGGCATTGATGAACGGAGACCCGGTACAGATCTCCATGCATTCCAATCTGATCTATTCTGCATTTGATCCACGCTTCAATGTGGTATCCCTGCCGTTCATCTATGATTCCTACGATGATGCAGATGCGAAGTTTGACGGAGAGGCCGGAGACAAGCTGAAGGAGATCCTTAACGGCTACGGACTTCACTGCATGGGTATTGCAGAGAACGGATTTCGTGAGTTGACAAACAGCAAGCATGAGGTAAAATCTGTAGATGATATGAAGAATCTGAAGGTTCGTGTAGCCGGCTCTAATCTTCTTATGGAGTGTTATAAGAGATGGGGGGCAGATGCTACAAATATGAACTGGTCCGAGACCTACACAGCACTTCAGCAGAATACGGTAGAGGGCGAGGAGAATCCGTTGCCCGCCATCGATGCAGCCAGTGTACAGGAGGTACAGCCATATTGCTCCATGTGGGATGCAATCTATGACTGCCTGTTCTTCTGCATCAACCAGGATATTTATGATGCGCTGACACCGGAGCAGCAGGCTGTTGTTGACGAGTGTGGTCAGAAAGCTGTTGAGTATGAGCGTTACATCAACCGTTCCAGTGATGATGAGATCAAAGCACGCTGGGCAGACAAAAACGGTGTGACCTTCACAGAGAAAAAGGACATGGATATCGATTCCTTTAAGAAAGCAGTAGACGGTGTAGATGACTGGTTTGTTCAGGAACTGAAAAAACAGGGCTATAATGATGGTCAGGATCTGGTAGATCTGTTTACAAAGTAATCTTCATATATGTTTATAAAAAGATAAAATAGCCGGAAAGAGGCAGTTCTGAGAGGATTTTTCAGGACCGCCTCTTTTCTTTGCGGAAAAAAGATTATATACTGATAGCAGTCCGGCATTTGTCGGGCAGGAGATTATTGAAATATGACCGGAACATAAGTAAAGCATATATTCGCATTTATTTTACTGTATGCTCCGGAGAGTTGATAAAGTAAAGGAAGAAATATGATAAAGATCGATCTGATAACCGGATTTCTCGGATCCGGAAAGACAACATTTATAAAAAAATATGCCTCCTATCTTCTGAAAAAAGGCATGAACATCGGGATCCTGGAAAATGATTTCGGGGCAGTGAATGTGGATATGATGCTGCTTCAGGATCTGATGGGAGACAACTGTGAGCTGGAGATGGTTTCCGGGGGCTGTGATGCGGACTGTCACAGACGGCGATTTAAGACAAAGCTGATCGCCATGGGAATGTGCGGTTACGACCGTGTCATCGTAGAACCATCCGGAATCTTTGATGTGGATGAGTTCTTTGACGCCCTCCATGAGGAACCGTTGGATAAATGGTATGAGATCGGAAATGTGATCGCCATTGTGGATGCGAAGCTGTCAGAGGATCTTTCAGCGGAAGCGGATTATCTGCTGGCTTCCGAGGTGGCAGATGCAGGCTATGTATTACTGAGCAGGAGCCAGGAAGCCACGGTGGAAGAGATCAGCAGCACAAAAGAGCATCTCAACCGTGCACTTGGCCAGATCCAGTGCAGGCGCCGTCTGGACAGTGAGATTCTCACCGGAAACTGGGATGATCTCACAGACACAGACCTGGAAAAGATCCTGGATTGCGGGTATGTGGCAGAGGATTACGTGAAGGAATCCTATGCGGAAGGCGGCGGATTTGATTCTCTGTTTTTTATGAACGTTCATAAAAGCGAGGAGGAACTTCATGAAACTGCAGAAAGGATCCTGAATGATCCATCTTGCGGAGATGTTTTTCGCGTAAAAGGTTTTCTCAGAAAAGAAGATGGACAGTGGCTGGAGCTGAATGCTACCCGCCATGAGATCTGCATCCGGCCGGCAAAGCTGGGACAGGAGATCATGATCGTTATTGGGGAGAAACTGAATAAAGAGGTAATTGATGGATACTGGAAATAATACTGCAGGAAAAACAGCACCGGAGAGATATGTCTCAGAGAAGGCATTTGAAGAGCTGCCAGATACCTTTCAGAAGCTAGCAGAGCTGCTTGGAGAAGATCAGTTTGAACTGGTGGCAGTGAATGATGAGAAAGATCCGCAGGATCAGAAAGCAGCTTCAGAGAGTGCTTTTTCGGAAGAGATGGCGGAAAAGCCCGATGACAATATGTACAGAGTGGATTCTTATGTAAAAAACGGCGAAATCCGTCTTGTGTATCTTATGAATGATGCGGTAGAAAGCTTTCTTGTTTTTGGAAATGCCCGTATGACAGGTGTATACAAACCGGATTACGAGGGCGAGATCCTGGCAGATTTAAGCCGGCAGGGTAGAGAATACATCCTTGTGGTTCACCAGGATGATTCGGTGGTGACTTTGTTTTTTGAAACCCTGTCTCTGGAAAAATATCTCTACGATTACAGCCGGATCGGTCATTTCTGGGTAGAAGGGTATGAATATTTACGGCAGCTGGAATATCGGCTGGCGATCCTCCGCGACAAATATGATTATATAGGCGGGGACAGCTGCAACGCTCTGGAGGAGAAGCTTTCTGCACTGGTGGAATTTCCGCCATTGAATTACTGCTGTTATCCGGCTGTTCCGGAAAAGTATATTGTTCCCAAGGAAAATCCGTGGATTCCCTCGGAAAAGGCATTTGAGGTAATGGGAGAGATCGCAAGGCAGGCAGGAGACCGTACCTTTGTCAGGTGGCTTGAAATTTACCGGAAACTTCCGTTTAAATGGGTAGCACGGAAATTGGCAGGAATGCTTCACCGTACAAAACACATTCAGGTAACGATGTGCCTTTCCGAAAAGTTGAGGGAGGCTTCATCCGGATATGGGGATCGTTCCTTTGGAAAAGAAGCGGATGAAGAACTTAGAGTTCTTACAGAAAAAGCCAGGACAAAGCAGACAGAGCTGAAAGAGCAGGGTATGGGATCCGAAGTACTCAGGGAAGAACCGTTTACCATTGCCAGAGATTCTCTGGGATTTAAGGTTTATCTCATGAAATGGAACAAAGGAAGAAAAGACTGTACCGTTGAAATTGAAGAAATATGACGAAATATATATAGATCCGTAGAGAATATCTGTGAAGTGTTTTTGCCCGGCAGGGATTGCTTTTTTAAAAACACTGGGGTATAATCTAACGGAAAGAGTTAAGAACAGCCCTTTAATAAGAAAGGAGATTTTTAAAATGAAAGTAACACATATTACAGATATTGATAAATTTTTTGAGGTAATTGACAGCTGCAAGGGTAGAGTAGAGCTTGTAACAGGAGAGGGAGACAGACTGAACCTGAAATCCAAGCTTTCCCAGTATGTATCTCTTGCAAACATCTTTTCCGCTGGTGAGATCCCGGAGCTTGAGATCGTTGCAGCAGAGAAAGAGGATATCGACAAGCTTATGAACTTTATGATCAACGGCTGATAGGAAGAACGATTTTCAGGGATGTGAGCTTTTCACATCCCTCTATTAATCTGAATGTAAAGCAGAATAGGAATGTCTGTTTTGTAAAATGGATATAATGACAGCAGATACAGAAACAGGTAATTTTTTCTCTGTCATCATGAGCATAACAGGATACAACCAGGGGGTATAATACTTCCTGGTCAAACTACGTTAAAAGGAGTGTATACAAAATGGTTAAAATTGATATTATCTCCGGTTTCCTTGGCGCCGGAAAAACAACTCTGATCAAAAAGCTTCTGAAGGATGGATTTCAGGGTGAGCAGGTAGTTCTGATCGAGAACGAGTTCGGTGAGATCGGTATTGACGGCGGCTTCCTGAAAGAGGCAGGGATCCAGATCCGTGAGATGAATTCCGGATGTATCTGCTGCTCTCTGGTAGGAGATTTCGGAACCTCTCTGAAAGAGGTTGTTACCAAATATGATCCGGACAGGATCCTGATCGAGCCATCAGGAGTTGGTAAGCTTTCTGATGTTATCAAGGCTGTACAGGGTGTTCAGGACGAGGTTGACATTAAACTGAACAGCTATACAACTGTTGTTGATGCAAAAAAATGCAAAATGTATATGAAGAACTTCGGTGAGTTCTTTGATAACCAGATCCAGTATGCAGGTGCTATCATCATGAGCCGTACCGATATTGCAAGTGAGAAAAAGGTTCAGGAGTCCCTGGAGCTTCTTCGCAGCCTGAATAAGGATGCTGCTATCATTACAACTCCGATCGAGAATCTTGACGGTAAGAAGCTGGTAGAGGTTATGGAGCATCCGGTATCCCTGGAGCAGGAGATGCTTGAGGAGGAGCATGAGCATCATCATCACCACGACGGAGAGTGTGGCTGTGGCCATGATCATGAAGAGCATGAGCATCACCATCACCACGACGGAGAGTGCGGCTGTGGCCATGATCATGAAGAGCATGAGCATCATCACCATGACGGAGAGTGCGGCTGTGGCCATGATCATGAAGAGCATGAGCATCACCATCACCACGATGGAGAGTGTGGCTGTGGACATGACCACCACCATCATCATGCAGATGAGGTCTTCACAAGCTGGGGCCGTGAGACTATTAAAAAATATACACGTGAGGGACTTGAGAAGATCCTTGAGGCACTTTCCGAGTCTGATAAATACGGTATCATCCTCCGTGCAAAGGGAATGCTTCCGGCAGAAGACGGAACATGGATCTATTTTGATATGGTTCCGGAAGAAACTGAGATCCGTGAGGGTGCACCGGAATATACAGGCCGTCTGTGCGTGATCGGTTCTAAGCTTGACGAGCATGCACTGGAGGAGCTTTTCGGGATCGCATAAAGCATATGATAAAATAAATGTCCGTTTTGACGCAAAGCCAAAGCGGAATACAGATATAGATTGTTACAGAAAGGAAACAGATACTGTACATTAAATCGTACAGTATCTGATAGGATGGATTTATGGAAGAGACCAGAGTACCCGTTTATCTGATCACAGGTTTTCTGGAAAGCGGCAAGACCTCTTTCCTGAGCTTTACCCTGCAGCAGGATTACTTTCAGATCGATGGAAAAACACTGCTGATCCTTTGCGAAGAGGGTGAGGAAGAATATGATGAGGAAGCACTGAAACAGTGCAATACCGTTGTGGAGAGCATTGACAGTGAGGAAGAGCTTACACCGGAACGACTTGCGGCAATGGAGATCCTGCATCAGCCGGAGCGGGTGATCATTGAGTATAATGGCATGTGGCTGGTAAGTAAATTCGAGGAAATGGAAAAACCGGAAGGCTGGGGCGTGGAGCAGCATATCACCTGTGTGGATGCAAGCACATTCCAGGTTTATATGGCGAATATGAAGTCCCTTTTTATGGATATGGTCCGCAATGCGGATATGGTTATCTTTAACCGCTGCCAGGAGAACGATCCGCTTCCTTCTTACAGAAGAAGCATCAAGGTGGTGAACCAGCGTGCGGAGATCATCTTTGAGGATGAAGAAGGCGAGCTTGGTGATCTTTTTGAGGATGAGATGCCATTTGATATTGATGCGCCGGTGATCGATATCCTCCCGGAGGATTATGGTATCTGGTTTGTGGATTCCATGGATCATCCGGACCGTTATGTCGGAAAAACCGTTCACTTTAAAGCACGTGCCCTGAAGCCGCGTGGAATGGGAAGCAAATTCTTTGTTCCCGGAAGAACAGCCATGACATGCTGTGCAGATGATACCACATTCCTTGGTTACATCTGCAAGAGCGCTTTTGCTCCGAAGATCGCAGAAGGCCAGTGGGTGGATGTTACTGCGAAGGTTGCGTTTGAGAAGAGAATGGAATATCAGGGAGAGGGAATCGTACTTTACGCAGAGCATGTAGAAGTTTGTGAGCCACTTGCTGATGAGATGGTATATTTCAACTGATACGATCAGAGCATTTGTATGCCTTAAGGCATAAGAAGGCCTGACATTGAAACAGGTAAATTACAGCTGAGGAGTTTTTATGTATTTAATTGCAGGTTTGGGAAATCCGGGAAAGCAGTATGAGGCTACACGCCACAATATGGGCTTTGACACAGTTGACTGTCTTGTGGAGAAGCATAATATCCCGCAGGGCGGCGTAAAATTTAATGCCATGTATGGAAAAGGTATCATCGGCGGTGAAAAAGCTATTCTGATGAAACCGCTTTCCTATATGAATTTAAGCGGCGGTCCGATCCAGGAGATGTCCGGCTATTTCAAGATCGATCCGGAGACAGAGCTGATCGTGATCTACGATGATATCGATCTGGAGCCTGGGCAGCTTCGTATCCGCAAAAAGGGCAGTGCGGGCGGACATAAAGGGATCAAGGATATCATCCGCCGCCTTGGAACTGAAAAATTTATCCGCATCCGTGTTGGTGTCGGTGCAAAACCGAAAGACTGGGATCTGGCAGATTTTGTGCTGGGTCATTTTTCGGACAGTGACCGCAAGCTTGTGGATGAAGGGATCAATGATGCGGCAGAGGCTGTGGAGATGATCCTGTCCGAGGGCGTAGATGCGGCGATGAATAAATATAACAGGAAAAAGCCTAAGAATTGAGGTTTGTATGGAAGCATTTTTGCATCCTCTGCAGGGTCTTGCAGAGTTTGGGGAAATAAAAAAGCGCTGTGGCGCAAACTGCGGAATTCTTAATGTTTCCGGATGCATGGAGTCCCAGAAGGTCCATCTGATGTATGGACTTTCCGGGCTTTTTCCATATCATCTGATCCTTGCGGATGATGAGCGCAACGCAAAGGAAATCTATGAGGATTACCGCTTCTATGACAAAAATGTATATTTTTATCCGGCAAAGGATCTTCTGTTTTTTCAGGCAGATATACACGGAAATCTTCTGATCCGGCAGCGGATGCGTGTGATCCGGGCACTTCTGGAACAGGAAGAAGTGACCGTTGTTACCAGCATTGACGGATGTATGGATTTCCTGATGCCGCTGGAAAAGATTAGAAGCAGACTTCTTCATTTTAAAAGTGACAGTGTGATCGATCTGGATCAGTTGAAGGAAGAGCTGGTAGAGCTGGGGTATGAACGCACCGGTCAGGTAGAGCTTCCGGGGCAGTTTTCTGTGCGTGGAGGAATCATTGATATCTATCCGCTGACAGAGGATAATCCTTGGCGTATCGAACTGTGGGATGATGAGGTGGATTCTATCCGGAGCTTTGATGCGGAAAGTCAGAGATCTCTGGAAAATGTAGATGAAATTACGATTTATCCGGCCGCAGAAAAGATGGACGGAGAAGATATGGTATCCTTTCTGGATTATTTTCCGGAAGAAAAAACACTGGTGTTTCTGGATGAACTGAACCACCTGGCAGAAAACGGCGAGGGTGTGGAGGAAGAGTACCGTCAGAGTCGTATGCACAGAGAGGAAAAAGGCGAGGCAAATCTTCCGGAGCAGTGGCTATGTGGCTTTCAGGAACTGCAGAAGAAGCTGAACAGACGGAATTGTGTGGCTGTATCCGCACTTTCTCCCAGACGTTCCGGATGGAAGATCAATGAGGAATTTGATCTTACGGTGAAGTCTGTAGATTCTTATAACAGCAGCTTTGAACTTCTGGTAAAGGATCTCCTTCAGTATAAGAGTCAGGGATACCGGATCGCATTGCTCTCCGGTTCCAGGACCAGGGCGGAGCGTCTGGCAAAGGATCTTTCAGAGGAAGGACTGAATGCTTTTTACAGCCAGGACATGGATCGTATCATCAGTCCCGGGGAGATCATGGTTGTCTATGGTCACGCAAGACGTGGCTTCCAGTATCCGCTAATCAAATTTGCAGTGATGACGGAAACCGATATTTTCGGCAAAGAGCAGAAAAAGCGTAAAAAAAAGAAAAAGTACAGCGGAAACAGGATCCAGGATTTTGCAGAGCTTTCCATTGGTGATCTTGTTGTTCATGAAAAGCACGGACTGGGTATTTACCGTGGAATCGAAAAGGTAGAGGTTGACCGTGTTGTGAAGGATTACATCAAGATCGAATACCGGGGCGGCAGTAATCTCTATATCCTGGCAACCCAGCTGGATGCTTTGCAGAAATATTCAGGATCCTCCGAAAATGCAAAAACGCCTAAGCTGAACAAGCTTGGCGGTCAGGAGTGGAATAAGACCAAGAGCCGTGTTAAGGGTGCGGTAAAAAATATCGCAAAAGAGCTGGTAGAGCTTTATGCAGTCCGCCAGGAGAAAGAGGGGTATGTCTGCGGACCGGATACCGTATGGCAGAAGGAATTTGAGGAGATGTTTCCCTATGAGGAGACAGAGGATCAGCTGGCAGCCATTGAGGATACCAAGAGAGATATGGAAAGCACTAGGATCATGGACCGTCTTGTGTGTGGTGACGTTGGTTACGGAAAGACGGAGGTGGCTTTAAGAGCTGCGTTTAAGGCAGTACAGGAAAGCCGGCAGGTGGTTTATCTGGTCCCTACTACCATTCTTGCCCAGCAGCATTACAATACCTTTGTACAGCGTATGAAAGAATTTCCGGTGAAGGTGGAGCTTCTCTGCCGTTTCCGGACATCTGCCCAGCAGAAAAAGACCATCGAAGGGATCAAAAAGGGGCAGGTAGATATTGTGATCGGCACCCACAGAGTTCTTTCAAAAGATGTGGAATTTAAAAATCTTGGACTTCTGATCATTGATGAGGAGCAGCGCTTTGGTGTTACTCACAAGGAGAAGATCAAGCAGATGAAAAAAGATGTGGATGTACTGACGCTGACGGCAACGCCGATTCCGAGAACTCTTCATATGAGTCTCATCGGTATCCGTGATATGAGCGTTCTGGAAGAGCCGCCGATGGATCGTGTGCCGATCCAGACATACGTTATGGAGTACGATGAGGAGACTGTTCGGGAAGCCATCCGCAGGGAGCTTCGCCGGGGGGGACAGGTGTATTACGTATATAATCGAGTCAATGACATTGCCGAAGTAGCCCTTCGGATATCCAGACTTGTGCCGGAGGCCAGAGTGGATTTTGCACATGGACAGATGAGTCAGAGGGAACTGGAGCAGGTAATGTATGATTTTATCAATGGAGATGTGGATGTACTGGTTTCCACCACTATTATTGAGACAGGACTGGATATTTCCAACGTAAACACTATGATCATCCATGATTCGGACAGATATGGCCTTTCCCAGCTTTATCAGCTCCGTGGGCGTGTAGGACGTTCCAACAGGACTGCTTATGCATTCCTGATGTATACCAAAAACAAGATGCTCCAGGAGACCGCGGAGAAACGGCTCAGCGCCATGCGGGAGTATTCAGACCTTGGAAGCGGTTTTAAGATAGCTATGAAGGATCTGGAGCTTCGTGGAGCAGGAAATCTTCTCGGTGCTCAGCAGCACGGGCATATGAACGCAGTTGGTTATGACCTTTACTGCAAGATGCTCAGTGAGGCTGTCAAGGAGGCAAAGGGAATCCGGACTATGGATGATTTTGAGACGACCATTGATCTCAATATTGATGCATTTATCCCGGATTCCTATATCGGCAACGAGTTCCAGAAGCTGGATATTTATAAGCGTATTGCCGGTATTGAAAGCCAGCAGGAATATGACGATATGCTGGAGGAGCTGATCGACCGTTTTGGCGAGCCGACAAAAGCTGTGCTGAATCTTCTTGCCATTGCAAGACTGAAGGCTCTTGCCCATCAGGGATATGTGACGGAGATCAAGCAGCTTGGAAAAGATGTCCGGATCACGCTCTATGAAAAGGCCAAGCTGGATCCCGCAGGTATCCCGGCTATTATGGCGCAGTACCGGAGAGGTTTGCAGTTTAAGGCTGATCATGAGCCGAAATTTATCCTGACACCACAGGGAAGGCTGATCGAAGAGCTGATGAAGTTTGCGGGGGAGCTGGCAAAACTGGCAGAGCCACTGGAGTAAAGGGAAGAATCAGCTAAGCTTAGGGTTATCCACGGGAAAAAACATCCGGTTTGTGGATACCGGATATTTTCCCGGAAAGACTTGTGGATAATTTGTGAAATGTCGTGTAAGTTCGTGAAATTCCTTGCTCTTAAAGGTGAAAACGTTTATAATCAAGTATTATGGAATAAGAGCCGGACCGTGATTCTTATGGACGGATAGATGGAGGATGAAATGAGAAATTCAGTAAAGAAAGCGGCAGTTACTGCTCTTGTCTGCGTTACAGCGGCAGGAATGATGGCAGGCTGCGGAAATAAAAAACTCGATGGTACAAAGATCGCAGTGACAGTCAATAAGCAGGAAATCCCGTTTGGCGTTGTAAGTCTGGCAGCACGTATGCAGCAGGCACAGGCTGAGGCAATGTACAAGATGTATCTTGGCGGTGGAAGCGATATGTCTATCTGGAGTACCAAAATGGATGATGATTCCGATGAGACTTACGGTGAAAATGCGGTAACAACTTCTGTTGAAACTGTTGAAAAGATGTGTCTGGAGAAAGAACACGCTTCCGAGTATGATGTTGAAATCACAGATGATGAGCAGAAGGCTCTTGAGGAAGCTGCCAAGAACTTTATGGCTGCCAATTCCGATGAGACAATTGCAGAGCTTGCGGTTGATGAAGATATGGTGAAGACTTTCCTCGAGCTTGAAACATACGATGTGAAGATGAAGGATGCCATTGAAGCCAAAGCGGACGTGAAGCTGGATGAGAAAGAATATCAGCAGATGTCTTTCAGCTATGCAAGTGCAAAGGTCAGCGGAGATGATCTTTCCGATGATGATATCAAGAAGAATAAAGAGAATCTTCAGAAGTTCTATGACAAGGTTAAAGAGGATCCGGCTGCAGATTTCAATACTCTTGGAGATGAGATCTCCAAGGATATGACCGCAACAACCGGAACATGCCCTACCTATGAGGAAGGTGATGACAGTGCTGCTAACGGAACTACTTATCCGGATGAGGTTCGTACCGCTTTAAGAAAGCTGGACGAGGGTGCACTGAACGAGGAGATCATAAAGACAGATTCCGTATGGTATGTTGTGAGACTGGATTCCAAGAATGATAAAACTGCAACGGAGAGTAAGAAAGAGTCTCTGACAAACACCAAGAAGGATGATTTTTATAATGATACAACAGATGGCTGGAAGAAGAAAGCTGATATCAAAGAAGAGAAAAAATTGATTAAGAAGATCAAGATCACAGATAATCATAGCTTTACGATCCAGACTCCAACTCCGACACCGGACCCGGATGTAACTGAGACACCGACAGCAGATTCTGCAGAGGCTGAGGCAACCGAGACACCGGCAGCTGAGGAGCAGACCGATGTGACTGAGACACCGGAGACAGAGGGAGATTCTGCAAAGGCTGATGAGGAGACTGCAGACAGTACAGAATCTGAGGCAGCTGCTACACCGGAAGCTGAGAAATAAGATACCATGTTTACAATGGAATGATAAGAGAAAAGACAACGAGCCGTGTACGGGTTTATCGTACACGGCTCGTTTTTTGTAATGCTCATGCCTGCTTTATGGATCGTCAGATTAGATCGAGATGCTCCAGTGCGTGAAGAATCCCGTCCCTGTCTACTGCGCTTGTCTGGTATGTGCAGTGTTTTTCGATGCCTCCGTAAGCATTTCCCATAGCAACGCTGACTCCGGCAGCTTTCAGCATGGGAAGGTCGTTGGGACTGTCTCCGAATGCATAGCAGTTTTCCCTGGGGATGGAAAGGCGGTCCAGGAGAAATTCCATGCCTGTGGCTTTGCTGGTACCCTTTTGTGTGACTTCCCAGATTCCGTCTCCGTGATCAAAATAGGTGTAATGATCATTACAGAAGCTGCGGAATTTTTCGACATCGGAATCCGGCAGCATATGTACCAGGAATTTGTCATAAGAGTAAGTGCAGGCATCCTCCCGATTGAATTTCGTGATGTCGACCATTGGAATTTCTTTTCGCATTTTGACTCCGAATTCGGACTGGGCCGGAGATGCACCATCATATAGGATCTCAGTGTTGGATTCAAAAATTGCCTCGATCTTGTATTTGCGGAGAAGGTCTACGGTTTCCTTGCACAGAAGATTTGGGACTGTGCGGAAAAAAAGCAATTTGTTGTCCATGTAAATGTGGGTTCCACAGCCGTATATATAGCCATCGAAATGAAGCTCTGAGAGTGCAGAGGGCATCATTACTTTGGTGCGGCCGGTGTTGATGAAAAGAAGATGACCGTTTTCATGGGCTTTTGTGAGGGCGCGGCTGGTGCTCTCCGGAACCTTGAAGGGGTGAGGCGTAAGCAGTGTGCCGTCTATGTCGAAGAACAGGATTTTTTTATCGTTCATATGGTCTCCTTTAAAATGGGATTTCTTCTTCGGTGTTACTGTTATCAATGTCAGTAATATCATTAACAGGAAGCGGTTCTGCGGATGTATCTTCAACAGAGTTCAGTGTGCTGACACGGATGCCGTTGAGTTCTATTTCACTTTCCATGGGGATCACAAGGCATTTTCGGCCATCGATGATGCGGGTTTCTACCAGTTCTGCCCGGTCCGGCGCTACGTGGATCACCACGTCAGGGGTTTTGATCTCGAATTTCCGGGTGTTGGTGATGTTGGATGCTACCAGAGCTGATTTTTCTCCTGCGGCAAGCTCATACTGTTCATCGAAGTTCTGGAGCTTTTCGTCTTCTACGCCGCATTCTTCGAAGAGACGTTTGACTTCGGATTTGGTGAGGACAACAGGTTCCGGTTCGTCCTTCTGGGATTCGATGAGATCGTTGAGCTTTTCATGGATCTCAAGGACTGTGTCGTAGGCACAGTCATCACCAAGGGTTTCTTCCACCAGAGCATTGAAGGAGTCACGCTGGGTTCCGGCAGATAGTGGTGTGGTGCAGCCGAAGACTTCTTCCATCATGGTGGAGCGGAGATTTTCGGCGTTTTTGGTGTAGTAGAGAAGTCCGTGGATATCGGTACTGCGGTCGTTGAACTGTGGGAAAAGGAAGCCCCAGTCAGGCATTTCTACCAGCCAGTCCCGGATACGGTCTTCAATATTGTTTGTCTCTGCATTGTAATGCAGGCCTGCTTTGGAGAGCTTGACCGGGCAGATACTGCAGAGGATGTGATCGTAGATCTCATCGGAAGCGTCGAACATTTCGGCACCGTCGGAGGATTTGCCGGGGATGTCGTAGACTGCGTGGATGAGGATGATGTAGTAGTTTTCACCGTAGTCGTAGTTTTCTATGATTCTGTCGTAGAAGGCTTCGGTGAGGGTGTCGTCGGTGAGTTTGCTTTTGCGGAGTTTCATGAGGAAGTTTTGGGTTCCGCCTTCGGTTTCCTGATCCAGAGGAAATTCCATGTTGATGAGGTTTTTTCCGATGGTGCCGGTGAGGGTTTTTCGGAAGATGTCGAAGTATTTGAAGGTTTCTTCCTCTGATAAGGATAAGAAGGCTTCTTTGAGTTCGGTTTTTTTGTTTTTTTCACCGTCTACGTAGCAGCCGCAGATGCGGGTGATGGAGCAGCGGTCAGGGGTGAATTGTTTTTTTATTTCTGCGATTTCTTTTTTGTTCATGTGTGGTTTACCTCGGTTTTTTGATTAGTTTGATTATAGCACAGGTGTTTGGTGGGGGCAAGATGACACGGACGGACGTGTGAGATTTGCAGCAGAAGTCCGGGTGCCGTCGTTTCGCCTGGTCATACTAAGCGTCTGAGGTGTCTCACGGAGCGGCCGGCCCATAACTCGCCATGTACGCTGATGCGTACCTGGCTCAGACAGATGGGCCTTACCCTGCGGCTTGTGGCCGCCGGGTACCTCTCCGTGAACCACCTCAGACGCTAAGTATGGACCAAGGCTCACTCCAAAGCACCCGGACTTCTGCTGCAAACCTCACACTGTGCGGTCATGTTGGGAGGGATAGAGTGGTCTGACGGGAGTTGGATGAGCCATCAGCGCTGCGCTGGATGGCTGGGAGGAAAGGCTGAGTTTCCTTGTGGTTTGCCGGGGAGGTTGTGAGCGTCGGCGCGTTGCTGGACGCTTGTAGTTAGGAAGCTTGAAATTTTATGTGTTTATCAGGGAGGTTGTGAGCGTCGGCGCGTTGCTGGACGCTTGTAGTTAGGAAGCTTGAGATTCTATGTGTTTGTCAGGGAGGTTGTGAGCGTCGGTGCGTTGCTGGACGCTGGAAGGTGGTGTCGAAATTTGGAGATGGGTTTTTGTGGTGTTGTGGTGGGATGTGTGGTATGATTTGTATATCTTATAAGATCTATCCATTTATTTGGTTTCTTTTTGCTTCAATGTCTGAAGTGTTTTTTCAAAAAATATTTATAAAAACTGTATACAGGGTTTCTGAAGTGTTTGGTTGATGGTATAATTGTATATACCAGAAGGAGTATTGTTTGAGAGATAATACGATTTTTGATGATGTTTTTCGTACTATGATGGAGAAAATGACGTTTCTGGTCGTGCCTTTGATCAATGATGTTTTTCATACATCATACCCGGCTGATGTGGAGATTGTGCAGTTGCGTAATGAGTATCAGCGGGTGGATGGTGAGATTATTACGGATTCGCGGCTGTTGATCGGAAACAGGATTTATCATATAGAATGTCAGAGTACGGATGACACGACAATGGCTGTACGGATGATAGAGTATGATTTTGCAACTGCTGTTGAGTTTGCCAGAAAGCAGGGACGGAGGTATCGGATGGAGTTTCCACGTTCTTGTGTGTTGTATCTGAGAAATAGTAGGAATACGCCGGATTTTCTGGAAGTGGATGTGGTTTTTCCGGATGGGGGATGTCATTTGTACAGAGTGCCTGCCATTAAAGTAGAGAATTATACAAAAGATAAGATATTTGAAAAGAGTCTTCTTATGCTGCTTCCTTTTTATATCATGCGATATGAAAAAAGAGGGCATGAGATGAGTGAGAATCCACAACTTTTTCAGGAATTACTGAATGAATATGAAGTGATCCGGAGTAAACTGGAGGTAGAGATCACTGAATCTGGAAGGTCTGAACTGTTCAGTGATCTGATTGGACTGATAACTCGGATATCTGATCATATTTTCAGAAATGAGGAGAAAGTCCGGAAAGGAATAGGTGAGATTATGGGTGGACATGTTCTGGAACTGGAATCTGAGAAAAGGGCAAGACTGATGGCGGAAGCTAAAGAACAGGCTGAAGCACTGGGGCGAGAACAGGGAATGGCTCAGGGAATGGCTCAGGGAATAGCTCAGGGAATGGCCCGGGGAATGGCCCAGGGGGAAGAACGACTTAGTGTTCTGATCAACAGGCTTATACTTGATGATCGTGGTAATGAGATTCAGAAGGTTGTTACAGATAAAGAAATGCGTGAAGCCATGTACAGAGAATATCAATTATAATAAGAAAAGATAAAGAGAATCCCCCACTGGTTTTGCTATCCATGGGGGATTCGTTGATTCGTTGATTGATCTGAATCTTATAATACAGAATATCCATAACTGCTGACAATAGCATCGATCTTCTGGCGGTTTTTGCACAGTGGGCAGTTGTCAGAGCGGTAGGAGTGATAGTCCGGGATGTCTCTGGCCTGAAAGATAGAGTGGACAGGGAGTGTGGCTACACTGTCTACACTGCTGTAGATGGCTGCCACGCCGCGGATCTTACCGCCATAGTACAGAACGCTTTCGATAGCTCGGTTCAATGTGGATCCGGTGGTGATGGAGCCATTTAGGATGAGGATGTTTTTTCCATTGATCATTGGTTCATAGTTGTCGCGGAAGATCATCTGCCCGGTGCTGTTGAACTCAGGGGTGATGACGTAGATGGTCTGGTGTGCGTTCATGGAAAGGACGCCGGCTTTGGTCAGTTCTTCGGCGAGATAAGCACCGATCACTTCAAGTCCGTCCATGCAGACGATGGTGTCTACCGGAATGGATGCTTCGTAATTTGCTGCGAGAGCGGATGCAATACGCTGTGCTTCAGCGCATCTGGATTTCATAGTAGTGAGATCCAGGTAGTGTGTGATATGGGATTGGGATGTTACGAAGTGTCCCGGAATCATTTTAAGCTGTATGCGGTTGTCAGTGCGTGCATAAATTTTTATGATGTTGTCCTGATCCATAATAAAAACCTCCTGTCGTGATCGTGTTTTACGTGGTTGTTCAGGAGAATTATCCTGAAGGATTACGAAACAGATTTATTTAACCGAATGCGGATTGCAAATATCCGATTAGCTGTGCATATTATACCATTAATTTCAAAAAAATGAAATAATATAATGCAAAATATATAAAAAATATTCAAAAAATCAAGCGTATTTGTTAAAAAATATCCAATATCATGAAAACTTTGACAATAGGATCATTACTATAGAGTGAAAGTACTTGTGAGTACGTAGTAAATTGGAAAGAGAGTGTCATATGTATTATTGCGTATAAAAAAGAGGAGGAGAATCCTTATGGATTCTCCCCCTGTGAGAGTGAGTCGATGTCAGCCTTCAATAGATACATATTTATCAGCTTCAATCTCTTCAGCTGCTTTTTTCGGAATAGAAAGTCTCAGAACACCGTTCTCAAATTTTGCATGGACATCTTCGTTTTTTACACCATTACCAACATAGAAGCTTCTGCTTGTGCTGCCGGCATAACGTTCACGGCGGATATAATTGCCTTTCTTGTCTTCCTCGTCTTTGTCAAGACCCTTGGCAGCAGAGATGGTAAGATAACCATCCTTCAGCTGTACCTGTACTTCATCTTTCTTAAATCCTGGAAGATCTACATCCAGCTCATAGCCTTTATCTGTTTCACGTACATCAGTTTTCATGATATTTTTTGCATGTTTGCCATAAAGAGGGTTCTTTCCGCTAAAGAAATTATCTCTGAATCCAAAATCATCCATCCAGTCATCAAATAAGTTTTCTCCAAATACACTCGGGAACATCATAAGTCATTTCTCCTTTCAAATTGAAAAGCCGTTCCGGTGGATCAAGAAATCCAACTGTTGCCGGTATATAGTTACCACTTCGGGTTATTCCGCAGTGGTGATCGTTTGGTTTTATTCTGAACATCTGGAAGTTCTTTTTTATCTTCTCCTTTGTTCTATATGTAATATAACACATGTTGTTAGCAAAGTCAAGAGGTGAGTGCTAAAAAATTGTGAAGAATTTGTGTTCCGTAAAATGAAAAACTAATTTCCACCTTTAGCCCTTTATGTTCTTATATTAAAAAGCGAATCGGACAAGGTCTGAAAAGCTTATGCAGATTGAACATTCTGCAATGTTATAATAACTTTAAAGCATAGAAAAAACCAAAAAAATCAATATAATAAGGCATATAGACAAAATGTATTAAAAAAATTTTTCGTACATTCTTCTGAGTTGAACAGACGATAGAAAGACAGTGTTCATGAGTATGCAGGTAAAGCAAAATGTAAATGAAAAAGTACAGGAGGAGAGAATAATGCAGAAAAAATATGCAGATTTTAAGCTTGGGGTACCGGATTATGTAACAGTGGAAACAGAAGAGGAGAGACTTGTGTGCCAGGGAGGGCAGACGACAGTAGCTGCCGGTGCAACTACTGTGGAATTTCAGGATGCAGGTGAACATGAGGATATATTTGTCACATCCGAGGATGCAGTGAGATGTGTGAAGCTGAGATGGAACTATAAGATCCCGAAATCAGCCAGATTTCTGGGAGATGCCTGGGAACGTACCTATGGTGATGCGGAATGGCATGGAATGAGCGGAAACCGTTATCTGCCATGGTATTTTCTGGCGAAGCTTTCTGAGAAGGTTCTCTGCTTTGGTGTAAAGGTCCGTCCTTCTGCTATGTGCTGCTGGCAGGTGGATACCAAAGGAATTACTTTGTTTCTGGATGTTCGCTGCGGAAATACAGGAGTACAGCTGAAAGGAAGAAAGCTGTGTGCCGCACAGATCGTCTGCATGGAAGCAGAAGGAGCAGATACTTTTGAAACTGCACAGAAATTCTGTGAAAAAATGTGTGCAGATCCGATCTTCCCAGAGTTTCCGGTATATGGAAGCAATAACTGGTACTATGCTTACGGTGACAGCTCCGAAGAGGAGATCTTAAGTGATACCGATTATATCCTGAAACTGACCGAAGGTGTAAAAAATCCTCCGTTCATGGTCATTGATGACTGTTGGCAGGAACATCACCGCCTGGATGAATACAACGGTGGACCCTGGACAAAAGGCAATGACAGATTTCCGGATATGAAAGGTCTTGCAGACAAGCTGGAGAAAAAAGGTGTCCGCCCGGGTATCTGGGTCCGTCTGCTTCTTAATGAAGATGAGAATATCCCGAATGAGTGGAGGATTTCCTATAATGACTGTCTCGATCCGTCCCACCCGGATGCACTGGAATATATCCGTAAAGATATCGAGAGGATCTGTGATTGGGGATACACGCTGATCAAGCATGATTTTTCTACCTTTGATCTCTTTGGGAAGTGGGGATTTGAGGCGAATTTAAGAGACAATTCCATGGAGAAATGGCATTTTTATGATCAGACCAAAACCAGCGCAGAAATCGTAAAAATGCTTTATCAGGAGATTTATGATGCTTCCCGGAGCAACAACGCAGTGATCATCGGCTGCAATACCATCGGACATCTCGGCGCAGGCCTGATGCATCTGAATCGGACCGGTGACGATACCAGCGGACGTATCTGGGAGCGTACCAGACGAATGGGCGTAAATACGCTGGCATTCCGTCTTCCGCAGCACAATACGTTTTACCATATTGATGCAGACTGTGTCGGTATTTTCGGAATGATCCCATGGGAGAAAAATCGTCAGTGGGCAGACGTTCTTGCAAAGAGCGGTACACCACTGTTTGTATCCGCAAAACCTGGAGTTTTGAATCCGGAGGAATTTGAGGAGCTGCATCAGATCATGCTGCGTGCATCAGAACAGGAAGAGCATTTTGTTCCGCTTGACTGGGAAGAAATCGACTGCCCGGAGGTATGGGGAGAAAACGGCGAAACTATCACTTATGACTGGTTTGACAACGAAGGTCCGACCATGGATGCTACGGTGGAGTACTATAATGCCAAGGTAGTTGTTCCGTAAATCAGGAAAAGTGGTTCAGCAATCCAGAAGATCCTCGGCATGATGATATTTTTCCCGGTATTCCCGTGGCGTCATGCCGGTTTCTTTTTTGAAGGCACGGGAAAAGGCAAATGGATTTTGATATCCGCAGGAGAACGCCACGCTGGAGACAGGGATATCCGTGATGGTCAGAAGCTCCCGGGCGTTGATGATCTTGGCTGAAGTCAGGAATGCTTGGGGTGTGGTTCCAAGATGTTTTTTAAAAAGTCCGTAAAGGTGGCTGCGGCTGATATGGAGATAGTCAGCAACATCTGTCACAGTGATATTCTGTAGCGGACTTTTTTTGATGTAATCAACAGCCTGTGTGATGTAAAAATTATCGTTGGATTCCATGGTGGTGTAGGAAGCATGAAATTCTTCCTCCAGCAGGGCAATGATCCGGTAAAGACCGCTCTGGATATAGGCATCACCGGAAGGCGTCAGTTGTGGATGAGCCATCATTTCAAGAATAGTTTCCTGATATGGAAGAACCGAATTCAGCTGCTGGACCGGAGTTTCCCCGGTAAGATGGCAGTGTTCGCAAAGCGTTGGAGCGTTTTCCCCGTTGAAACAGATCCAGATATAAGTCCAGGGATCAGAAGGTTCCGCTTTGTAGAGAGAGCTGGTCACAGGAGGAATGAAAAAGCACTGTCCGGCTTTCAAGGTATATTTCCGGTTGTTCATATAGAAATATCCCTGTCCGCTCAGCACAAAATGGATGGTGTAATATCGCCGGACACCAGGGCCGTAGGACTGTTCCGGTGTACATTTTTCCCAGCCGCAGGAAATAAGATGAAGTTCTTTTGATGAAGTCTGGCGGTTCATGACCTGCTTGTTTTTCATGAGAGTTTTCTGCCTTTCGATATATGGTTATTATAAGTAATATCAGTTTAAAATATTTGATCTGAGGTGTAAAGAACAAAGATGAACTGATAGGACAAAAGACAGTTGCCGTGCAATAAACGTGCGGCAGCTGTTTTTTATATCCTGGCATTGTCTTGACACTTGTAAAAGAAAAAGGTTTACCACCAGGAAAAATATCGTTATAATAGGAGAAACGCAGTTTCTCTGCGGCAAAAATATAACGGTCCGGGAGATATCTGTGTCAGAAATATTGCTTATCCGGTGATATATCAGATGATATGAGGAATTTTCCGGTATGTAATAAGAAGGGAGAAAGATATGGCATATTTAGGTGAAGAAATCAAAAAACTTGGTTTTGGCCTTATGAGACTTCCGCAGAAATCAGAAGGTGTGATCGATGTGGAGCAGACCAAAGTCATGGTGGACAAATTTATGGAAGCCGGATTTACATATTTTGATACAGCATGGGCTTATGCAGGAAGCGAAGATGCTATCCGCGAAGCGCTGGTAGAGCGTTATCCGAGAGAAAAATATCAGCTAGCCACCAAGATGGCAGCCTGGATCAACTGTAAGACAAGAGATGAAGCTCTTGCACAGTTTAAAACATCTCTGGAGAGAACAAAGGCAGGATATTTCGACTTTTATCTTCTTCACAATCTTGGAGAGCACAGAACAAAATATTTTGATGAGTACGGTTTATGGGACTGGATCCGTGAACAGAAGGAAGCCGGTCTGATCAGACATGCAGGATTTTCGTTCCACTCCACACCGGAGGAGCTGGATGCACTTCTCACTGCACATCCGGAAATGGAATTTGTACAGCTGCAGATCAATTACGCAGACTGGGAAAATCCGGCGATCCAGTCAAGAGCCTGCTACGAGGTAGCCAGAAAACATGGAAAACCGGTCATTATCATGGAACCTGTAAAAGGCGGCATGCTTGTAACTCCGCCGGAAGCAGTGGAAAAGCTTCTGAAGGAAGCAGAGCCGGAAGCATCCACAGCATCCTGGGCGATCCGTTTTGCGGCAAATCTGGAAGGCGTGATCACCGTACTTTCCGGAATGAGCAATGTTGCACAGATGGAGGATAACCTTTCCTTTATGAAGGATTTCAATGGCCTTACTGACAGTGAGAAGGAGACTCTTGATAAGGCAAGAGAGGCTATGAGCAAAATTCCTCTGATCCCATGCACAACCTGTAACTACTGTGCAAAGGTCTGTCCGATGGAAATCGGAATTTCCGGTTCTTTTACAGCAATGAATTATCTGACATTGTACGGAAATAAAGCCGCCGCAGCGCATCAGGAAGACTGGCTGGTAGTCAGTCATGGCAGAAAGCGTGCAGATGAATGTGTAAAATGCGGACAGTGTGAGGAAGTATGTCCGCAGCATATTTCCATCCGCGAGGAACTTGAGAAAGTAAGCGAGGCTTTTTGCAAATAAAAGAACTGATCCGGCAGGAAGCGGATCAGGGTAAGGAGAGAGTTTAAAAATGGAAAAATTCAAAGCATTTCTGAAACGGAAGGATATTGAGATCTCTCTGAAGAGATATGGTATCGATGCACTGGGAGCTATGGCACAGGGACTTTTCTGTTCCCTTCTGATCGGTACGATCATCAACACCATTGGCACACAGTTTCACATTCCGTTTCTGACTATGGCAGTTGCCACAGTCAATGATACCCAGTATACAGTAGGTTCTCTGGCATCTGCCATGAGCGGCCCTGCCATGGCAGTAGCCATCGGTTACGCCTTGCATTGCCCGCCGCTGGTATTGTTTTCGCTGATCACCGTTGGATTTGCCTCCAACGCACTTGGCGGAGCAGGCGGTCCTCTGGCTGTACTGTTTGTTGCCATTGTTGCAGCTGAGATCGGTAAGGCAGTTTCAAAGGAAACAAAGATCGATATCCTTGTAACGCCTCTTGTAACCATCGGTGTGGGCGTAGGTCTTTCCGCATGGTGGGCACCGGCTCTTGGAAAAGCTGCCATGAAGGTAGGAAGCGTGATCATGTGGGCAACAGATCTGCAGCCATTCTTTATGGGAATCTTGGTTTCTGTATTTGTTGGAATCGCACTAACGCTGCCGATCTCTTCTGCTGCGATCTGCGCGGCTCTGGGACTTACCGGACTGGCAGGCGGCGCTGCAGTAGCGGGCTGCTGTGCGCAGATGGTAGGTTTTGCGGTCATGTCCTTCAGGGAAAACAAATGGGGTGGCCTTGTCTCTCAGGGAATTGGAACTTCCATGCTTCAGATGGGAAATATCGTCAGAAATCCAAGGATCTGGATCGCTCCGATCGTAACATCTGCTATCACAGGACCTATTGCAACCTGCTTGTTCAGGCTTCAGATGAACGGAACTGCTGTATCCTCAGGAATGGGTACTTGCGGTTTTGTAGGTCAGATCGGTGTGTATACAGGATGGATGAATGATATTGCAGAAGGAACCAAGACAGCTGTTACAGCTATGGACTGGGCAGGACTTTTCCTGATCTCTTTTATTCTCCCGGCAGTTCTCTGCCCGTTGATCAATATGTTTGTACGTAAGCTCGGATGGGTGAAAGATGGAGATATGACGCTGTCATAAGCTATATCAGATCTTACTTTAAAATCAAAAAAGAGTATCACAGGAACTCATTGATAGTGATGAGCTTTGTGATACTCTTTTATTTTAACTTTTATGCTACATGTGATCCGGTGGCATTACTCCGTTCCAGTCCACAGGCCTTTGCATATTCATGGAGTTTCTCTTTTGCGGAATAATTCAGATTCTGAGGAACTTGGATCTGAATGGTTACATACTGATCACCGCGGACGGAAGGGTTCTTCATGGAAACAATGCCTTTTCCTCTCAGGCGGATCTTGGAACCGGACTGCATACCTTCCCTGATCTTACAGATAACATTTCCGTAAAGGGTGGGAACGGTGGCTTCACCGCCGAAAACAGCGGTTGTGTAAGGAATAGAAATGGTGGTATAAACATCCGATCCCTTTCGTTCATAGCCAGGACGTGTTCCTACGGTAACCTTCAGAAGAAGGTCACCAGGCTCACCGCCGCCGGTTCCGGGCATGCCTTTTCCTTTCAGACGGATACTCTTGCCGGTATCAATACCTGCCGGAATATGAATCTGAAGTGTCTGCGGTGCACCGGATCTTCCGTCCGGACCGGACAGAGAGATCCTTTTATCTGCACCAAAAGCTGCCTCATCAAAGGTAACGTTGATGCTGGCCTTCACATCAGAGCCTTTTTGCGGAAAATCCTGTTGATGGAATCCGCCGAAGCCGTTGCCACTGTGAAAGCCACTTCCGCCAAATCCACTGTGAAAGCCGCCACCGTTACCGGTGAAATGCTCATATGTGCCATTGCTGCCGAAACCGCGGCTTTCGCCGTGACTGCCGTGGAACATATTTCCGAAGATATCACCAAAAATATCGTCCATATTTTCACCGTTAAAATGAAATTCCTGATAGCTGCCATTGCCGCCACCCTGGAATCCGCCGAATCCACCGGCACCTGCGCCGGCTCCAGGATCAGCTCCTGCTTCAAATGCGGCATGACCAAACTGATCATACATTTTTTTCTTCTTTGGATCACTTAAGACATCGTAGGCTTCGTTTACTTCTTTAAATTTATCTGCGGCATCTGCATTACCGGCGTTTGTATCCGGATGATATTTTTTAGCCAGTTTACGATAGGCTTTTTTTATTGTTTTTTCATCTGCGTTCCGGTCAATGCCCAGAACATCGTAATAATCTCTTTTTACTGCCATGGTATTCACCTTCCCTTATATTATAGTCTGCAGCGTCCCGGATGATCGATCTGTCCTCTCAGAGGACAGATCTCCCGGACTGTCATATATTGAACGTATGCGTATAAAATTCCCCGGGAAAAATCCCGGGGGCATTACTTTTATATTGTTCTACATGTAATATAACACTACTAATTAAAAGTGTCAATACCTGCATTGCGAAAAAGAACATTTTGGACTGCAATGAGAGATATGATTCTTACAGCTATCAGCTGAAAATATGATATAATACTACTATAAATTCCGGTGCGGTCTGCTCAGTAAAAAAAACAGAGAGAGCCGCAGATTAGAGAAAGATCCAAAAAAGAAAAGGAGGCGTATAATATGAGAAAAAGAACTCTTCTGTCCAATATAAAGGCAGTAAAAAGGCTGGTACTTCTGACACTTATACTGGCAGCAGCTTTTCCGGCGACGATCCGGGAGGCAAAGGCAGCAGCAGGAACCACTTTTAAAGTCAAAGTCACAGATGGATACCTGGCTCTCCGGAGTGAGAAGGCTTTTGACAAAGGCAATGAGATCGGACAGCTGAATACAGGAGATCTTGTGGAAGTTACAAATCGGAAGGACGCTACCTACTGGTATGCATACGTGCCAAGACTGGATAAATCCGGATATCTGGACAAAAACTATATCCAGATAGCAGAGAACGCCACAGCTTCCAACGATTCCTGGACAGTAAAGGTAAAAAAAGGCTATCTGGCTCTTCGAAGTACCGCAGCTTACAATGACAGTAACGAGATCGGACGTCTGAATACCGGAGATGTCGTTCTTGTAAAGGACAGCAGTGATTCTACTTACTGGTACGTATATGCTCCGGGGCTTGATAAATCCGGATATGTGGATAACCGGTATATTTACAATAGTGGTCTGTGGACAGTCAAAGTAGAAACTGGTTATCTTGCCCTTCGCAATAAGGCAGCCTATAATGAAAGCAATGAGATCGGACAGCTGAATACCGGTGACACGGTTCAGGTGAAGGACACCAGCAACGATCAGTACTGGTATGTATATGTTCCGCAGCTGGATAAGACCGGTTATGTTGACAGGAACTATCTTACCGGAGGCTCAGGTACGACAACTCCATCCATGACTGTTAAAGTGGAAAGCGGCTATCTGGCTCTGCGCAGTACAAAGGCGTATGACAAGGACAATGAGATCGCCCAGCTGAATAACGGAGATACGGTAGAAGTCATTGAGAAGAAAGACAGTACTTACTGGTATGTATATGTTCCGAAGCTTGGAAAAGAAGGATATGTAGATAAGAACTACCTTAAATAAAAAGATAAAGGATGCTTGTTGCCGGATCTGCCTGAAGAGGAACAGAAAGCCGGAACAAGAAACGGGGAGGCAGAAAGATGACTCTGGCACAGCTCAGATATACCATAGCAATTGCAAAAGCCGGATCTATGAACGAGGCAGCAAAAAGCCTTTATATTTCTCAGCCCAGTCTTTCCACGGCAATCCGGGAGCTGGAAGCAGAAACCGGTGTTGAGATCTTCCGAAGAACGAACCGAGGAATCGCCGTAACGCCTGCAGGCGAAGAATTTCTGGGGTATGCAAGGCAGGTGGTGGAACAGTACGAACTGATGGAAGCCAAATATATTTCCAAGGAACAGTCACGCAAAAAATTCAGTGTTTCCATGCAGCATTATACCTTTGCAGTTAATGCCTTTGTGGAGCTGGTAAAGCAATTCGGCATGGATGAGTACGAATTTGCGGTTCACGAGACCAAGACGCATCAGGTCATCGAGGATGTCCGTAATTTCAAGAGTGAGATCGGGATCCTCTACGTAAATGATTTTAACCGTAAGGTACTTACAAAAATGTTTCACGAGTATGGTCTGGAGTTTCACGAACTTCTCAACTGTCGGATCTATGTTTATATGTGGAAGGGGCATCCTCTGGCGAAGCGTGAGAAGATCACGCTGGAAGAACTGAAGGAATATCCGTGTCTGTCCTTTGAACAGGGAGGAAATAACTCTTTTTATTTTGCTGAGGAGGTTTTGAGCACCTATGAATACAAACGGCTGATCAAAGCCGATGACAGGGCTACTATGCTGAACCTGATGGTAGGACTGAATGGATATACCTTATGCTCCGGTATTATCTGTGAGGATCTTAATGGTTCCGATTATTGTGCTGTGAAGCTGGATTCCGATGAGATCATGACAATCGGTTATGTTGCCAGAAAGGGTGTTAACATCAGTGCCCTTGGGAAAAAATATCTGGAGGAGATTTCCAGATATAAGGATAAAGCACTGAAATAAGAGAAAAAAATCTGACAGATCACTGCCGGAGAAGACGGGAAAAGCTTCTGGTATTTATGATACCGGAGGGTTGTTTCCCTGTGTATTCTCAGATACGTAGCGATGCGTATCATGCAGGAATCTGTCAGATCTTTATTTACATTAAAAGTTTTTGGCAGTGGAAATTTTATTCTGCAAGCCGATCACACACGGATCACAAAACCATCCTTACGCGGTTTGGCTGTTGGATACTCACAGTCACGGTATCCAAGAACACAGTGGCCCACGCCGATATATTCCTCTGGAACACCCCACTGCTTCTTCAGCTCTTTTCCTTCCTCGGAGTCAAAAACTTCTCTTGCACGGTGAATCCAGCAGGAGTCCACGCCGAGAGCATGTGCGGCATTCATGAGATTTCCCATCACAAGACTTCCGTTTTCCACACAGGTGCCCATTTTGCTGTCGGAAAAGACAATGATCACAGTTGGGGCGCCGTAGAACGGATCTGAGGTGCTGCCCATAACAGCTGCGTTCATTTTGGAAAGCCTTGCAACCAGCTCCGGATCCTGTGTCACTACCATAAGAGTGCTCTGCTGTCCCATGCCGCTGGGGGAATATTTTCCTGCTTCCAGGATCGTATCCAGAGTTTCTTTCGGAACAAGTTCTTTTTTGTAGGCGCGGATGCTTCTGCGTTCTAACAGGTTTTTGATGCTTTCATTCATGATCATTACCTCCTGATGTTAAATTTTGTTGAAAATATTTTCTGCAAAAGAAAGTAAATTTCTTTTTATTCTGATAAAAACCATTATAACGCAGATGATTATAGTTTCCAATAGATAGAAGGATATAACTTTACAATTTATAAAGAAATATTATATAATCTGGTTATGATATTCCTGCGGCGGATGCGGGAGAATTTCGGGTGGAGATACAGAGACAGAATAGTTAAGACAGAAAATATGAGGTGCCAGATGGAAAAGATTCGGAAACATTTTTATTTTTCAGGAAGAGTACAGGGAGTAGGCTTTCGTTACCGCTCCTATTATATTGCACAGTCCATAGGACTGACCGGCTGGGTACGGAATCTCTGGGATGATCGTGTGGAAATGGAAGTACAGGGAACCAGAGAAGAAATCCGGGAGATGGTAGAACGCCTTTCTCAGCAGAGCTTTGTGGAGATCGAGGGGATTGAAGCGAGGGAAATTCCACTGGAGGAGGAGTTTGGCTTTCATGTGAGAGGATAGTGAAATGGCCGGTTCATTCCAGCTCCAGTGCCAGATACAACAGAACAGCGTCCCGGAATTTTCGGGGATTGAGACCACATTTTTTATAAATGTGGTTTAATTTATATTGAAGAGTATTTTTGTGGAGAAAAAGCTTCTCTGCGGCATCAGCCAGAGACATTTCCAGGGAAAAATAAGTTCGCAGAAGGTTCTTTTCATCCGGGGACAGCTGATAACCAAACAGCAGAACAGTTATTTGGCTGCTGAGCTGCGCAGAGAATATCCGCCTGACACGTAAATGAACATTTCACATTTCCGGTACACGGAATGATAGAACGGAGAGTACGGATATCAGCTTTACATAAAAATCATACAGGAGGAAAATAAAATGAAGGTAGTAACAGCGATCGATTCTTTTAAGGGCAGTATGACATCCATGGAGGCAGGCTTTGCAGCTGCTGAAGGTATCCATCGTGTGGATGCGGACGCAGAAGTTCAGGTAAGACCACTGGCAGACGGTGGAGAGGGAACCGTGGAAGCCCTTGTCGAAGGAATGAACGGAAAAACAGAGCACGTAAAGGTTACGGGGCCTCTTGGCGAGCCGGTGATCTGTGAGTATGGCATCATCGAAAGCACAAAGACCGCAGTGATCGAAATGGCTGGTGCAGCAGGGATCACGCAGGTGCCGGACGAAAAAAGAAATCCTCTTTATACCACAACCTACGGTGTCGGTGAGGTGATCAAGGACGCCATCGAAAAAGGCTGCCGCAGATTTATTGTGGGTATCGGCGGAAGCGCCACCAATGACGGTGGTGTGGGAATGCTTCAGGCACTTGGCTATGCATTTCTGGATAAAGACGGAAAGCAGGTCCTTCCGGGAGCAAGGGGCCTGAAAGACATCACAGAGATCACAGCTGCCTATGTGATCCCGGAGCTTGCAGAATGTAAATTCCGTGTTGCCTGCGATGTCACAAATCCTCTTTGCGGAGAGCTTGGATGCAGTGCCATCTACGGACCGCAGAAGGGTGCTACACCGGAGATGATCCAGGACATGGATCAGTGGCTGGGTGCTTACGCAGAGCTTGCAAAGGAGCGTTTTCCGAAAGCAGATCCAAAGTATCCGGGAACAGGTGCTGCCGGCGGAATGGGATTTGCATTCCTGACCTTTACCGATGCAGTTCTGGAATCCGGGATCAACATCGTGCTGGATGAGACAAAACTTGAGGACTACATCAAAGACGCGGATCTTGTGATCACAGGTGAGGGACGTATGGATGGACAGACAGCCATGGGAAAAGCGCCGGTAGGTGTTGCAAAGCTTGCAAAGAAATATGGCAAAAAAGTGATCGCCTTTGCAGGTGCCGTACAGCGTGACGCAAGAGCCTGCAACGATGCAGGGATCGATGCCTTTTTCCCGATCCTCCGCGGAGTGGTAACTCTGGAGGAGGCCATGAAAAATGAGAATGCCAAGCAGAATCTGGCAGATACTGCAGAGCAGGTTATCAGACTGATGAAATAAATAAAAGGCATATGATCCGTAAATTTCAGGATTCCTGCAGAAATACAGAGCGTGAGTGTCTGATCTGCTGTAAGAATAAATTTGGTGAAAGACGTTGAGAAGACATTGGATGATAATACAAAAAAGACAGGCCACCTCAGAAGCCTGTCTTTTTTGTGGTTTATAATTTGTAAAAATAAGGGAGCTGTAACCGGATTAAATCAATTTATGTTATGGGGATTTCAGTCTTATCCTTCGATCGGCTCAAAATCCACAGCGCCATGCTTGCACAGCGGGCAGATGATATCTTCCGGAAGTTCATCGCCTTCATAGATGTATCCGCAGACTTTGCATACCCAGCCTTTTTTGCCCTCGGTCTGTGGCTTTGGCTTTACATGTTTCTGGTAGTAGGTGTAAGTCATGGTATCCTGATCGCTCATGACACGGGCCTCTGTGACGCTGCAGATGAACATTCCGTGAGTGCCGAGATCCACATAGTTTTCTACCTTCAGGGACATGAAAGCATTGATATATTTGTCCAGGAATACCAGGCCGTTGTCGGAGTGGTTTACTTTCTGTCCGGCAAATTTATCGGTGCTTCTGCCGGACTGGAAGCCGAACTGCTCAAAAACAGAGAACGGAGCATCTGTGGACAGGCAGTTTACGTTCATGATACCGGTCTGCTGGATCACGTGGTGAGAGTAGTTTGCCTTGTTGATGTTGACAGCCACGCGATATGGGTTGTCGGTAAGCTGTGTAACGGTATTGACGATCAGACCGTTGTCCTTTTTGCCATCGTTGGAGGTTACCACATAGAGGCCGTAACCGATGCGGAACAGAGCAGTCATATCATTCTTGTTGGCAAGATCATCGCTTTTTGCAATGTATTCCTGGCAGAGCTCATCAGCCATAGCTTCCATCTGCCTGCGGTTTTCTTCGTTTACTGCAGACATGATCTTAACTGTGGTATTCAGCCAGCTGATCTTTTTGCATTTGGAAAGCATTTCTTTCATAACCTTCGCTGCCAGCGGTGCCCAGGTTCCGTTTTCAATCAGTCCTACCGTGCGGTTCTGGAAGTTGTGCTCTGTCAGACGGGTAATAAAGTCGTTCATAAACGGATAGATGCCTGCATTATATGTGGTGGTTGCGAGAACCAGCTTGGAGTAACGGAAAGCATCGCTCAGTGCCTGGGACATATCGTCTCTTGCAAGATCATAGACAACAACGTTTGGACATCCTTTGCTGCGGAATTTATCGGCCAACTGCTGAACGGCCATTTTTGTATGACCGTATACAGAAGTGTAGGCGATCACGATTCCGTCATCCTCCGGTGTGTAGGAAGACCAGGTATCATAGAGGCTAATATAATGTCCAAGATCTTCAGTAAGAACCGGTCCGTGGAGCGGGCAGATGGTCTGGATATCCAGAGCTGCGGCTACTTTCAGAAGGTTCTGCACCTGCACACCATATTTTCCAACGATGCCGATATAGTATCTTCTTGCCTCATCGTCCCATGGTTCCTCTGCATCCAGGGCGCCGAATTTTCCGAAGCCGTCTGCGGAAAAAAGAACCTTTTCTGTGCTGTCATAAGTGACCATAACCTCCGGCCAGTGAACCATCGGTGCAAATACAAAAGTCAGATCGTGTTTTCCAAGGGAAAGGGTTCCGCCGTTATCTACGATGATCTGATGACCTTCCAGATCCAGGTCAAAGAAGTTCTGCATCATGGCGAAGGCTTTTTTGTTGGAAACAACGATGGTGTCCGGATAAGCCTTCAGGAAGTTTGCGATGTTGGCTGCGTGATCCGGTTCCATATGCTGTACGATCAGATAATCCGGTTTCCGGTCACCCAGAACTTTCTGGATATTATCAAGCCATTCGTGAGTAAAATTTGCATCTACCGTATCCATAACCGCAATTTTTTCGTCCAGGATCACATAGGAGTTGTAGGACATGCCGTTCGGAACTTTGTACTGGCCCTCAAAAAGGTCAACCTGATGATCATTAACGCCTACATATTTGATGGTATCTGTGATTTTCATGAGCGATTCCTCTTTTCTTTCTATGGTGGATTTATTTATATGCTTCAGTGATTTGTTTGTTTCTTAACTTTGATAAAAATATAACAGAAATTGATGGCAAAAACTGTTGCAAATACAACAAAACAGGAAAAATTTCCAGACTTTACATTTTTTTCGTGCTGGTATAAAATCAGAAACATGCAGCAAAATAAAATGCGGATAGTTGCTTTGAGAGTCCTCTTACATAGTCTTGTATACAAAGAGGAAAGTACAGATATGCGGAAGAGTATTTTGCCGGTGGGAGGAAAATTTATGGAGCATATCACTTTATTTACGGATATTTTGCCCGAAGAACAGGAAAGAATGCGTGTCTGCTTTAAAGTCCGGGAGAAAGTTTTTCAGAATGGAGAAACCATCATGGAATATTCCAGCTCCATGAAAAAGATCGGTCTGATCCAGGAGGGAAGAGCAGTTCTCTACTGCTGTGACGAGGATGGAAATGAGTATGTCATCGATGAACTGAATAGGGACAGTGTATTTGGCGAACCGTTTCTGCTTCCGTCAGATTCCCAGCATTATTATGTATGTGCTACTACCGTGACGAAGGTGCTGTTTATTGATTATGAGCATGTGATCAAGCGCTGTGAAAATGCCTGTCATCATCACAGCCAGATGGTCAGTAATCTTCTGCAGATGACAGCCCTACGTTCCAGGCAGCAGACGGATCGGATATACATGCTTTCACGATCCTCCACCAGGAAGAAGCTGATAGCTTATCTGCATTCTCTGGCTGCGGAAAAAAATGCCGGGAAATTCAAGCTGCCCATGTCCTATACCGCACTGGCCCAGTACTTAAGTGTGGACCGTAGTGCCATGATGCGGGAGATCAAAAATCTTTCGGATGAGGGTGTGATCCGAAGAAATGGACGGAATGTGGAGCTGCTTAAATAGAGGAGAAGATCATCATGAATGTTACAGTAAGAAAATACGAAGAAAAAGATCTTCCGGATCTGATCCGGATATGGAATGAGGTTGTAGAAGACGGTGTGGCTTTTCCACAGGAAGAATGCCTTAACGAAGAGACAGGAAAAGCTTTTTTTTCAGAACAGACCTATACAGCTGCAGCAGTAGATGCGGAAAGCGGAAAAGTTTACGGACTTTACATTCTTCATCCGAATAATATCGGAAGATGCGGTCATATCTGTAACGCCAGCTATGCGGTAAGCAGAGATTCCAGAGGACTTCACATTGGAGAAAAGCTGGTATCCGACTGTCTGACCCGGGGAAAAGAGCATGGTTTTGGTGTCCTGCAGTTTAATGCGGTTGTGGCCTGCAATCTTCCTGCAAGACATCTTTATGAGAGACTTGGATTTACCCAGCTTGGCGTGATCCCGAAGGGGTTCCGTATGAAGGATGGACATTATGAGGATATCTGTCCGTATTATCATGAACTGTAAGAGAATTTTGAAAGGATTTTTAAATGAAAAATCTTCAGATCACTGCATACATGCAGCATTTTATACGGCAGCAGGTCATGCCGGGAGACATCTGTATCGATGCAACAATGGGAAATGGCAATGACACGGTTCTGTTAAGCCAGCTTGCAGGAAAAAGGGGACGGGTTCTGGCTTTTGACATTCAGAAGCAGGCACTGGAACATACGAAGGAGCGACTGAAAAGAGATAACTGTCCGGAAAATTATCAGCTTCTTCTGGAGTCTCATGAGAATATGGATGTTTATGCAGAAGAAGAAACCGTGTCCTGCATCACCTTTAATCTGGGATATCTTCCCGGCGGAGACCATTCGGTGGCGACCAGAGCAGACAGCAGCATAAGAGCGGTGGAAAGCGGACTTAAGCTTCTGAAAAAGGGCGGACTTATGACACTTTGTATTTACAGTGGCGGGGATACAGGATATCAGGAACGGGATGAGATGCTTGCGTTTATCCGTCAGCTGGATCCTCATAAATATCTGGTGATCCTGTCGGAATATGCAAACCGGCCTAATGATCCGCCCATACCGGTGCTGATCATCAAACTGCAATGAATACATAAATCGGTTACTGTCCGAAATACAGGACACAGAGCCCGGAGGGAGCTATCATGAATGATTACATATATTATTATCTGCTTGCAGTCAATATCCTGGCCTTTGTGCTTTTCGGAGTTGACAAGCAGAAAGCCCGTCGTAATAAATGGCGGATCCCGGAGAAGACCTTGATCTTAAGTGCTGTCATTGGTGGCAGCGTCGGGGCGATCCTTGGCATGAGATTTTTTCACCACAAAACCCGAAAAGCCAGATTTGCAATTGGTGTACCGGTGATACTGCTGGTGCAGATTGGTGTGGTGTGCCTGGTACAGTGGGCGATGAAGTAAAACTATGAAGGCAATAACTATAAATGCAATAACCATAAATACAATACCTGTCTGAAAAAAATAAGACAGCTGTCACAGGACAGAGGAGAGACCAATACTCCACGCCTGGGGCAGCTGTTATTTTTTTATAAAAGGATGCTCAAAAATTCCTTCTTGACAAATACTTTTATGATGATATAATTTGATAATCAAAATATTTTAAGATAAAAGATAATTCAGAGAACAGCAGTACAGATTTATACAGACTGATTTAAGACAGATATCATGGAGAAAAATATGACAGGTAAAATATGTGGAACCGGTTCGTGGGCACCGGACAGAGTGTGGGATAACAACGATCTGGCAAAGATGGTGGAAACCAGTGATCAGTGGATTCGGGAAAGAACCGGTGTGGTACAGAGACATATTGCAAAAGAGGACGAAGATACTGTGACGATGGCAGCGGGGGCAGCATTAAAAGCTCTGGAAGACGCAGAAATGAAGGCAGAAGAAATCGATCTGATCCTTGTGGCAACCATTTCTCCAACAGAGATCATGCCCTGTGTGGCATGTGGGGTGCAGGAGCGGCTCGGAGCGGAAAAGGCTACCTGCTTTGATCTGAACGGCGCCTGCACAGGATCTCTTCTGGCACTGAACACTGCGCAGGCATACCTGGCCCAGGGAATATATAGGAATGCCCTTGTGATCGGAGCGGAAAAACTGTCCGGTTTAACGGACTGGACAGATCGTGGCACCTGCATTCTTTTCGGGGATGGTGCGGGAGCAGTCGTGCTGAGAGCAGAAGAGGGTGGAAGCTATGCACAGGTAACCCATTCCATTGGAAAAAAAGGCGGTGCACTTACCTTACAGAGCAGAAATCAGATCCGTTATGAAAATGATCCGAAGGCAAAGGAAACCTACATACAGATGAACGGAAAGGAAGTGTTCAGCTTTGCCGTGAGCAAGGTACCGGAGGCTGTGAAGGAGCTTCTTTCCCGAGAGCAGGTTTCCTGTGAAGATATCAGTTATTATCTTCTCCACCAGGCAAATGAGCGCATCATCCGTTCTGCAGCAAGGCGGCTGGGCGAAGACATTTCCAAGTTCCCTATGAATATGGACAGATACGGCAATACTTCTTCCGCAAGTCTTCTTATCCTCCTGGATGAGATGAAAAAAAGTGGAAAACTGCAGCGGGGTGACAGAATGGTCCTTGCAGGCTTCGGCGGCGGACTGACGTACGGAGCAAGCCTGATCGAGTATTAAAGCCCCTGTTAATGAATTGTTAAAATAAGGCTACGTAGTGAATGCGGATGTTTTTATCCGCTTGATCCAAATAAACCGCGGATGCTTTTATCCGCTTGATTTAATTTTCCGGAGGTAAAAGATGAAAACAAAAGTTACAGAATTACTTGGTATTGAATATCCCATCATCCAGGGCGGTATGGCCTGGGTGGCAGATCATCACATTGCGGCAGCAGTATCCGAGGCAGGCGGCTTGGGACTGATCGCAGCGGCAAACGCACCGGCAGAGTGGGTGCGTGAGCAGATCCGTGAGGCGAAAAAACTGACAGATAAGACTTTTGGTGTAAACATCATGCTGATGAGTCCAAGTGCCGATGAGGTTGCGAAGATCGTAGTAGAAGAAGGGATCAAGGTAGTAACAACCGGTGCCGGAAGCCCGGAAAAATACATGGAAGCATGGAAAGCTGCCGGAGTAAAGGTGATCCCGGTTGTTGCATCTGTAGCTCTTGCAAGAAGAATGGAGCGCTGTGGCGCAGATGCAGTGGTAGCAGAGGGAACCGAGTCCGGCGGACATATCGGTGAGACAACCACTATGGCGCTGGTACCGCAGGTCGTGGATGCAGTAAAGATCCCGGTAATTGCAGCAGGTGGAATTGCAGACGGTCGTGGGATCGCGGCAGCCTTTATGCTGGGTGCAGAAGCCGTACAGATGGGAACCCGATTTGTGGCAACAGAGGAATGTCACGTACATGAGAATTACAAACAATTCCTTCTGAAAGCCAGGGATATCGACACAAGAGTAACCGGCCGTACCACAGGTCATCCGGTCCGTACCTTAAGAAACCCTATGACAAAGGAATATCTGGAGAAAGAAGCTGCAGGTGCATCCTTTGAAGAACTGGAAATGCTGACACTTGGTGGCCTCAGGAAGGCTGTTGTTGACGGCGATGTAAAAACCGGAAGCGTTATGTCCGGACAGATCGCAGGTATGGTAAAGGATGTACCGACCTGTAAGGAGCTGATGGCAAGACTGATCAGAGAGACAAAAGAGACTGTAAAGAAAAACAGTTTTCTTGTGGAGGAATAATAAATGGGAAAAACAGCATTCATCTTTCCGGGCCAGGGTGCACAGAAGGCCGGAATGGGAAAAGATTTTTATGAGAAATACGATACAGCAAAGGATGTTTTCGACTCTGCCGGTGAGTGGCTGGATCTGGATATGAAAGCACTTTGCTTTGAAGAAAATGACAGGCTTGACCTGACTGAATATACACAGGCTGCACTGGTCACTACCTGTCTTGCCATGGAGAAGGTGGTAGAGGAGATGGGACTTCATCCAGATGTAACTGCAGGATTAAGCCTTGGCGAGTACTGCGCTATTGAAGCTGCCGGCGGCATGGAGCTGAAGGATGCTGTTACTACCGTGAGAAAAAGGGGAATCCTTATGGAGCAGGCAGTTCCGGCAGGTAAGGGAAGCATGGCAGCAGTTATGGGAATGGAGACAGAGAAGATCGAGGAAGTGCTTGCAGACATTGCAGATGTAAGCATTGCAAACTACAACTGTCCCGGCCAGATCGTGATCACAGGCCTTGCGGAGGCAGTTGCGGAAGCCTCTGAAAAGCTGAAGGCAGCCGGAGGAAGAAGAGTGATCCCGTTAAATGTCAGCGGACCGTTCCACTCCGCAATGCTTGCCACTGCAGGAAAAGAACTGGGAAAGGTTCTGGAGGGTGTCACACTTCATGAACTTAAAATCCCGTATGTGACAAACGTGACCGCAGAGTATGTGGAAGATCCGGCGGAAACAAAAGCACTTCTGGAAAAACAGATTTCTTCTTCCGTGCGCTGGCAGCAGAGTGTGGAAAATATGATCCGTCAGGGAGTAGATACATTTATTGAGATCGGACCGGGAAGAACCCTTGCCGGATTTATGAGAAAGATCGACAGAAATGTAAAAGTATATAACATCCAGACCGTAGAAGATGCAGAGAAGGTCTGCCAGGAACTGGTATAAATATTGGAAAAAAAGATAAAGAATCAAAAATAAAGCAGGCATAGTGCAGCAGACAGAAATGCCAGGTAACAAATGCGGATCACGGATGACCGCATAACATCAGAAAGGAATTCATATGTCAGAGAAAAAAATCGCAGTTGTAACAGGCGGTGCACGTGGGATCGGGAAAGCCATCGCCCTGGAGCTTGCAAAAGCAGGAAACCTTGTAGTGATCAATTATAACGGCTCAGAAGAAAAAGCCCGGGAAACAAAAGCAGAGATCGAGGCAGCCGGCGGCCAGGCAGATATCCTGCAGTGCAATGTGGCAGATTTTGATGCATGTGAAGCTTTTTTCAAAGCTGTTGCAGAGAAATACGGACGTGTTGATATCCTGGTAAATAATGCCGGAGTTACGAAGGACGGACTTCTCATGAAAATGAGTGAGGAAGATTTTTCCAGAGTTGTTGACATCAATCTGAAAGGAACCTTCAACTGCATCCGTCATGTGTCCAGAATGATGCTGAAGCAGAGAAGCGGCCGGATCATCAGCCTTTCATCGGTGGTAGGCCTTCGTGGAAATGCTGGACAGGCCAATTATGCGGCATCCAAAGCCGGGATCATCGGTCTTACAAAATCCGCTGCAAAGGAGCTGGCATCCAGAGGGATCACGGTCAACGCCATTGCACCGGGATTTATCAAAACAGACATGACGGACGTGCTTTCTGACAAAGTAAAAGAAAATATTGCGGCATCTATCCCCATGGGAAGCATGGGAACAACAGAAGACGTGGCAAAGGCAGCTGCATTTCTGGCATCAGACGGTGCACGTTACATCACAGGACAGGTACTTCGCGTAGACGGCGGAATGGCAATGTAAAGAAGGCTCCCCGGAGTCAGGAGGATAGATTGATGAAAAGACGAGTAGTAGTAACAGGACTTGGAGCAGTAACACCGATCGGAAATGATGTGGAAAGTTTCTGGAACGGAGTAAAAGAAGGAAAGGTGGGGATCGGACCGATCACCCGTTTTGATACGACCGGATACAAGGCAACACTGGCAGCAGAGCTTAAAGATTTTGTGGCAAAGGATCGCATGGATCCGAGAACTGCAAGAAGAATGGAGCCTTTTTCCCAGTATGCGGTAGCAGCTGCACTGGAAGCAGTGGAAAATTCCGGGCTTAAGATGGAAGAGGAAGATCCGTACATGGTAGGCGTTATCATCGGCTCCGGTGTGGGAAGTCTTCAGGCTACCGAGACCAATGAGAAGAAGCTTATGGAAAAAGGTCCTTCAAGAGTGGATCCGCTTCTTGTTCCGAAGATGATCACAAATATGGCAGCCGGAAATGTTTCTATCGCTACCGGCGCAAAAGGAAAATGCACCAACGTGGTAACGGCATGTGCGACAGGAACACATTGTATCGGAGATGCTTTCCGTGCCATTCAGTATGGTGATGCAGATGTAATGCTTGCCGGTGGTACAGAGGGAGCTGTTTGCCCTATCGGTATCGCAGGCTTTGCAAGCCTTACTGCACTGAGCACAAGTGAGGATCCGCTGCGTGCATCCATTCCGTTTGATAAAGACAGAGGCGGTTTTGTTATGGGCGAGGGTGCAGGTGTGGTTGTTCTGGAAGAGCTTGAGCATGCCAAAAAGAGAAATGCCAATATCCTGGCAGAGGTTGTGGGATACGGTGCAACTGCAGATGCTTTCCATATCACATCTCCGGCCGAGGACGGAAGCGGCGCCGCACGTGCTATGGAAAATGCCATGAAGGAAGCAGGTGTTGCACCGGCGCAGGTAGATTATATCAATGCACACGGAACCGGAACACATCACAATGACCTGTTTGAAACAAGAGCTATCAAGCTTGCGTTTAAGGACGCTGCCAAGGATGTAAAGATCAATTCCACAAAATCCATGGTGGGCCATCTTCTTGGCGCAGCAGGAGCTGTTGAGTTTATCGTATGCGTAAAATCCATTCTGGACGGATTTATCCATCAGACAGTGGGAACAACAGAAACAGAGGAGGAGCTTGATCTGAACTATATGATCGGCGCTCCGGCAAAACAGGAAGTTCGTTATGCAATGAGCAATTCCCTTGGATTTGGAGGACACAACGGAACATTGCTTGTAAAGAAGTATGAGGAGGACTGAAGCTATGGAATTTAACCAGATTCTTGAACTGATCGATCACGTATCTGCATCAGAGCTTACTGCCTTTACATATGAGACAGCAGATCTGACCTTAAGTATGGAGCATGGAAAGCCACAGATCATCCAGGGGGTTATGGGAGAAACTGTGGAAAACATTCCGGCAGTAGGAATGACCGGTGGAAAAGTCCGCAGGGCAGTGAATACAGCACCGGTGGCGTGCAAAGATCCTGTGGTACCGGCTTCAACAGATGAAATGGCAGTGACAATGACAGGAAAAACTGTGGCAGAAGCACAGGGAGTGAAAGGTACTGAGCAGTCGGAAACCGTACCACAGAGCGGGGAAGATCAGACAGGCAGCCTGGTAACATCTCCGCTGGTAGGAACCTTCTATGCTGCACCGTCCCAGGATCTTCCGCCTTACGTTCAGGTGGGAGACAAGGTAAAAAAAGGCCAGGTTCTTGCAATCGTGGAAGCTATGAAGCTGATGAATGAGATCGAAAGTGATTTTGACGGCGAGATCGCAGAGATCTATGTGGAGAACGGACAGCCGGTAGAATACGGTCAGAAGCTTTTCCGTATCCGATAAGTACCTTCAGATCAGAATCAGAGAATAAGAAAAATTATTGTTTCAGGAGGATAGAGAATGAAGCATCTTGATGTAAAACAGATCGAGGAGATCATTCCACACAGACATCCGTTTCTGCTTGTGGACTATATTGAAGATTATGAGCCGGGTGAATTTGCTGTCGGATATAAATGTGTGACCTTCCGCGAGGATTTTTTTCGGGGACATTTTCCCCAGGAGCCGGTAATGCCGGGTGTTCTGATGGTAGAAGCGCTGGCACAGGTGGGTGCGGTAGCCATTCTTTCCCTGGAGGACATGAAGGGAAAAACCGCTTATTTCGGAGGCATCAACAAGTGTAAATTCCGCAGAAAGGTAGCTCCGGGAGACAAGCTCCGTCTTGAAACAAAGATCATCCGCAGAAAGGGTCCTGTAGGCATTGGTTCTGCAGTGGCATCTGTGGATGGTGAGGTTGCCGTAGAGGCTGAGCTTACATTTATGATCGGGTAAGGTGATTGTATGATTCGAAAGTTACTGATCGCCAACAGAGGCGAGATCGCGGTGCGTATTATTCGTGCCTGCAGAGAAATGGGAATTGCCACAGTGGCGGTTTATTCTGAGGCAGATGAGGAAAGCCTTCACACACAGCTGGCGGACGAAGCAATCTGTATCGGACCGGGGCCATCTGCACAGAGCTATCTGAATATGGAACAGATCATCAGTGCAACCATGGTTTCCGGTGCGGATGCCATTCATCCGGGATTTGGCTTTCTTTCTGAAAATGCCAGATTTGCGGAGCTCTGTGAAAAATGCGGGATCACATTTGTGGGTCCTCCATCAAAGGTCATCCGTATGCTGGGCAACAAAAAAATTGCAAGAAGCACCATGATCGCAGCTGGTGTTCCGGTAGTTCCGGGCAGCGAAGGGGATGTGGAGGATATTGAAACCGGTCTTAAGGAAGCTGAGAGGATCGGTTATCCGGTGATCATCAAGGCAGCTCTTGGCGGCGGCGGAAAAGGCATGCGTGTGGCAAACACACCGGAGGAATTTCCGGAAGCCTATGCAACCGCCAGAAAAGAGTCTGAGATCGCTTTTGGCGACGGTACCATGTATATTGAACATTTCGTGGTAAATCCGAGACATATTGAGTTTCAGATCCTTGCAGACAGCTTCGGAAATGTGATCCATCTGGGAGAGCGTGACTGCTCCATCCAGAGAAATCATCAGAAGATGATCGAGGAATCTCCAAGTGCTGCAGTTTCTCCGGAATTAAGAGAAAAAATGGGTCATGCGGCGGTGACGGCGGCGAAAGCAGCCGGTTATGTAAATGCGGGAACGATCGAATTTCTTCTGGAACCGGATGGAAAATTCTGGTTTATGGAAATGAATACAAGGATCCAGGTGGAGCATCCGGTGACAGAGTGGGTAACAGGTATCGATCTTGTAAAGGAGCAGCTGAAGATCGCTTCCGGAATGCCTCTTGAGATTGCTCAGGAGGATGTCCGGATCCAGGGACACGCCATTGAGTGCAGGATCAATGCTGAAAATCCCCAGAAAAATTTCCGCCCTTCGCCGGGAACTATCCAGGGAGCGCATTTTCCGGGAGGAAACGGGATCCGTGTGGATACCTGTGTGTATAACGGCTGTAAGATCCCGCCATATTATGATTCCATGCTTGCGAAGCTGATCGTTCATGCAGGTAACCGGAAAGAAGCCATTGCAAAAATGCAGAGTGCTCTTGGTGAGGTGATCATTGACGGAATCGATACAAATATTGACTATCAGTACGAAATCCTGAAAGATGAGGATTATCAGTCCGGAAACTTTGACACTGGCTTTCTTGCCAGCCATATCATTGCGGGAGTGAAGATCAATGAGAATTAAGCACATGTTCAAAAAAACAGTCAGGGATATCCGGGGTGAGGAACAGGAAAACACTCCGGAGGTGCCGGATAACCTGATGCGTAAATGCAACGTCTGCAAAGCGGCGGTTTTTGTAGACGAGGTAAAGCAGAATCAATACATCTGTCCCCACTGCGGAAATTATTTCCATGTACCCGCTTATCGTCGGATCAAAATGATCGCAGATAGAAAGAGCTTTGTGGAGTGGGATGCTCACATGGAAGAACAGAATCCCCTTCAGTACAGAGGCTACGAAGAAAAGCTTCAGGGGCTTCGTGAAAAGACAGGGCTTGATGAGGCTGTAGTTACCGGAAAGTGTACTATAAAAGGGACATCTGTGGCACTTGGTGTCTGTGACTGTCGTTTCATGATGTCCAGTATGGGAGAAGTCGTGGGGGAAAAGATCACGCGGGTTTTTGAACGTGCCACAGAGGAGAAGCTGCCGGTAATCCTCTATATCTGTTCCGGCGGTGCCAGAATGCAGGAGGGGCTGGTTTCCCTGATGCAGATGGCAAAAACCAGTATGGCCATCCGGAAGCACAGCGATGCCGGACTTCTTTATGTGCCGATCCTCACAGACCCGACAACAGGCGGCGTGACGGCAAGCTTTGCTATGCTGGGAGATATTATCCTGGCAGAGCCGAAAGCGCTGATCGGTTTTGCAGGTCCCAGAGTGATCGAACAGACCATCGGGCAAAAGCTTCCCAAAGGCTTCCAGAGAGCGGAATTTCTTCTGGAACACGGCTTTGTGGACAAGATCGTAAAGCGTGAGGAGCAGAGGATCGTATTGGCGGATATTCTGAGATTACATCAGGATAAAGTCCTAAATAATGTACAGTCCGATAATACGGACATTAAAAATGGGTTCAAGTCTGACAATCAGGAATCGATGAAAACTGTTGAGGAAGATAATAGGATCTGGCCGGACTTCGTTCCATCCGGAGATTTCACTCCCTGGGAACATGTCCAGCTTGCCAGAGCCAAAACACGCCCTACAGGAAAGGATTACATCGAAGCGCTTTTTGACGATTTCATGGAATTTCACGGAGACCGTCACTGCGGGGATGATCCGGCAGTGATCGGTGGTGTGGCATTTTTCCACGGACAGCCGGTAACTGTCCTTGTACAGGAAAAAGGAGAGGGTACAAAGGAAAACATTACCCGGAATTTCGGAATGGTATCTCCGGAGGGGTACTGGAAATCCCTGCGTCTGATGCAGCAGGCAGAGAAATTTCACCGTCCGGTGATCTGCCTTGTAGATACGCCAGGCGCATTCTGCGGGCTGGAAGCTGAGGAACGTGGACAGGGTGAAGCCATTGCAAAAAATCTCTATACACTGGCAGGTCTCACAGTGCCGGTGCTTTCCGTTGTGATCGGTGAAGGCGGAAGCGGAGGGGCCCTTGCCTTGGCGGTGGCAGATGAGGTATGGATGCTGGAGCATTCCGTTTATTCCATCCTGTCCCCGGAGGGCTTTGCCTCCATTCTCTGGAAAGACAGCAAAAAGGCAAAGGAAGCAGCAGCAGTGATGAAGCTCACAGCTGCAGACCTTTACCAGATGGGGATGATCGAGCATGTGATCCCGGAAGCAGAGCCTGTAAGCCGTGAGAACATAAATGATATTGCGGGTTATCTGGAAAACGGAATTGCGGATTTTCTTGAGAAATATGGCGAAGAAGAGCCGGAGAAGCTTCTGGAACATCGCTATGAACGTTTCCGGAAAATGTAGAAGCAATAAGTGCAGTGATTTTGTAGCCCGCAAAGTAAAAATCCAGTGGAAAAAATGCCATATTTATGTTACGATGGCTTCATAAACAGAGAACCGGAGAAGCCTTTTTGCTCCGGAGAAACAGGAGCGGGTAGAGTGGACAATCGGGAAGTTATAAATGACGTGCTGGTGAATCTGTTCAATGAGATCCTCCGACTGGAGGAGGAAGCCATCATCACAGATAAATATAAAGATATTTCCAACAATGATATGCACATTATCGAGGCTGTAGGTCTTGGAGGGGGGAACATGTCCTCCATTGCAGCCAAGCTTAAGATCACCGTAGGCTCCCTCACAACATCTATGAACAGTCTTGTAAAAAAAGGCTATGTGAAGAGAGAGCGAAGTGAGAAGGACCGGCGTGTGGTATTTATCCAGCTTACAAATAAGGGACGTATGGCATATCATCATCATGCGGAGTTTCACAGGCAGATGACAGAAGCGGTGATCGCAGAGCTGAATGAGAATGAGACAGACGTGCTGGTAAAAGCACTGGACGGACTGCGTAAATTTTTCAGACAGTATCACGAACAATGAAGAAATGTATAATAAAAGCATCCGGATCGGTAATAAAGGACAATTACCGATCCGGATGCTTTTTGCATAACAGGCATTTTCGACACGGACATTTATTGAAAATGATATTAAATGTCGCCTTTGTTTTTGTGATACGAGAGTTTATTCGTCCCAGCCATCCTGGAAGCGGATATTTACAGAGATATTGCGGACAACGTCTCCTTCCTGAAGCTCCAGATCGCTCTCATCGGAAACCGGAGGAAGCTTTCCCTCAAATTCCATAAGCTCTGTGTAGATCCAGTCGTATGCAGCTGCATTGGCATTTTCGATGGCATCATCCAGCGTGTCACCGTTGGCTTCACAGCAGGCAAGATCCGGAAAAAAAGCATTGTATTTTTTGTCCTCTGTGGGACGGAAAACTGCGGGATATATAAATTTCATAGGTAAGATTCCTTTCTTTTTTAAAATGAAGTGATCCGTGTAATACCATGAATATGGATAGTTTTACCTGACCTAGTACAGCGAATATTAAGTAACCGCCATATTGACTTGTCTGATTTTTCATCTGCTGCGTTGTCGTCAATCGTCGTAGCCACCGCTACGCCTCATTCCTCCGCCTTGCAGATGAAGAAATCATCCTGCGTCAATATGGCAGAAACTTAATTTTCGCTGTACTAGTAAGTATATACTAATTTCAGAATGAGGGCAAGCGAGTTCATGATCCAATGAAAGATCTAAATAAGAACAGCAGAGTTTTGGGAATGCTATAATCAGAAAATTGTCGTATATAAGTAAAAATGATAGATATATAACCCTTTTTGTCCTTGTATATAGGAAATATAGATGCTATACTGTGTAATACAGAGTATGAACGGGGGGTCGAAAGACCTGACGGGAGGCACAGCTATGATTTATACAGCTTTGACGAAAAAAGCTATGAAGGTGGCGTACGAGGCACATCATGGACAGACAGATCGAAGCGGGACACCTTATATCTTTCATCCATTTCACGTAGCGGAGCAGATGGATGATGAACTCAGTGTATGTACGGCACTTCTGCACGATGTGATAGAAGATACAGAGATCACATTTGAGGATCTTACCGGAGAATTTCCGGAAGAGGTTGTGGAGGCCTTACGTTGTCTTACAAGAGATAAGAATATGAATTATTTCGATTATATCCGGAAGCTTAGGAAGAATCCGATCGCAAAAAAAGTGAAGCAGGCTGATCTGCTCCACAATTCTGATGTAACACGTCTTTCTGACTGCGAAAATATGTCTACTGAACAGATATCACGGCTGCATGGAAGATATAAACGGGCTTTGGAGATACTTCATGATGCCAGGTGATATTATTTTCGCACAAGTCATTTATTGACTTTTATTCAGTTTTTTCATGCGCATGATCCACACAAAATATCCGTGACCTCAGATATTATTGTGGATCTTCTTAGTGGAAGTATGGATTTCTTGCATTGATCTCTATGTAGCATTTGATCGCATATTTGATAAATTCTATGATTTTTTTCATTTTATTTTCCTCCTCTTTTCTTTAACTTACAAATGCATTATAATAAACTCTCGGAAACATTACGTGCCAAAAACACAGAAAAAGTAGTCAAATATTGCGGAGAGAAAAATCCATGTTTCCAGTATACGAAGAAAAAAAGAAGAATCTCCATATTCATCTGCGGACCTTAGCCCATGCTTCACCCCATCTTCATAACTCCATAGAGTTTATCTATATCACAGAGGGAACTCTGGAGCTTGGTATGGGACAGGAGCTTTATCATATGGAAGAGGGAGATCTTGCAGTGATCTTTCCGGATGTGATCCATCACTATCAGGTGTTCTCTCCGGGAGAAAACAAAGCAGTCTATCTCTAGGCAAAGCCGGTATTGACTGGTCAGTTTGCGGATATCATTCAGAACAGCTGTCCGGAAGACCCGGTTATAAAAAAGGAGCAGGTGCATCCGGATATTGTAAATGCGGTACGGTGTCTCAGGGCAAACCGCAAGGAGAAGGATGATAATCTTGCAGTGGAACAGGCGTATGTGCAGATTCCGGGATTTGAAAGTCAGAGGACTTTTAACCGGGTATTCCGGGAACGGTACCGGATGACACCAAGAGAATACAGAACATTATATAAGGAAAAATATTTACGAGAGGAACAGACATGATCACAGTAGAGCTGGAACATTTCAGCCTTGATAAAATATGCGATTCCGGACAGTGCTTCCGGATGAGAAAGCTTGGAGACGGACATTTTTCCATGGTGGCGGGAGACCAGTATCTGGAAATGTATCAGAAAGACGGAGTGGTGGATTTCTGCTGCTCTCAGGAGGAATTTATCTGTTACTGGGTGCTTTATTTTGATCTGGATACGGATTATGAAGCTTACATGAATGCTGCTAATCCACGAGATAAATATCTAGGTGCCGCAATAAAGGCAGGAGACGGGATACGGATATTAAGACAGGATCTCTGGGAAATGATCGTTACGTTTCTGATATCTCAGCAGAACAATATCAAGCGTATCCGCAAATGTATCGAAACCATCTGCCGGAAGTACGGAGAGCGAAAAAATTCATCTTCAGGTGTGGAATACTACGCTTTTCCGACTGTAGAGGCGCTGAGTCAAGCAACGGAAGAGGAGTTAAGAGGATGCGGCCTGGGATACCGGGCAAAATATATCGCGGTAACGGCCAGGACCATTGCATCCGGTCAGATCTCTCTGGAAAAAATCTATGATATGCGTTACCCTCAGGCAAAGAAGGAGCTGATGAAGCTCTGTGGTGTGGGAGAAAAGGTAGCTGAATGTATCTGCCTGTTTGCACTGCATCATATGGATGCTTTTCCCATAGATACCCACATCCGTCAGGTCATGGACGTGCATTACAAAAGAGGATTTCCCAACCGCAGATACAGAGGAATGCGTGGGATCATGCAACAGTATATTTTTTACTATGACTTGTACTCATAGACTGCGGATGCTATCATAGGTGAAAATAAAGGAAAAATCCACGGAGGAAAAAGTAATCAGAAAATATTCACTGCGATTGAGACAACCACGTATAAAAAAGAAAGAAAACAGATATTATATCCGGGGCTATAAGGGAACGGAAGTGATCATCCGTACAGATCATGAGATTCTGAAGAGGATTGCCTACAGGCGTACCTGCGTGAAACAAGTCTGCATTCCTGGAAGATATGAAACAGAAACAAAATATATCTATACAAGAAAAGAAAACAGAAGAAGCCGCCCAGTCATAGTTCCGGGCATTCCGACCGGGAGAGAAACGGCTATGCCACGTGCCGTGCGGACAGTGCTCCATGCTCTTTCCTATGGCGGGATCGAAGTGGAGGCTTCCAGAAAGCTGGCAGATCTTAAGAAGATGGATCCTATGAGGATCTTTTACAGGACACTGGATGCGGAAGTTTATAACGGAGACTATAAAGTGCCGATCCGTCTGTTTTTTCCAACAGAAGAGGACATGGAAAACGGTGCCGCCTCCGGAAAAAAACCACCGGTGATACTGTTTTTCCATGGCGGTGGCTGGGTTACGGAAAGTGTAGAGAATTATCAGCGGGTTTGTGCCAGAATGGCACAGTCTACCGGTCAGATCGTGGCGTCTGTTGAATACAGGCTGGCACCGGAATACCGTTTCCCGGTGGGACTGATGGATTGTTATGCAGCTGCGAAGACTTTTTACACCAATCGTTTTCTTCTGAATACGGATCCGGATCGTATCACCATTATGGGAGATAGTGCAGGCGGAAATCTGGCAGCGGCTGTATGTATGATGGCCAGAGACCGCGGAGATTTTTTTCCAAAAAAACAGATCCTTATTTATCCGGCACTGAACAACTGTTATACGGAAGACTCTCCCTTTGAATCCGTAAAAACAAACGGAACCGGTTATCTTCTCACAGCGGAGAAGATGGAAGATTATCTGAAATTCTATGAGAGTTGTCCGGAAGACAGGAGGAATCCCTATTTTGCGCCGATCCTGGAGAAGAATTTTCGAAATATGCCGGATACACTGATACTTACCGCTGAGTTCGATCCTCTTCGGGATGAAGGTGAGGCATTTGGTGAAAAACTGAAGGAAGCGGGAAATCGTGTGGAAGTGCACAGGATCGCAGGTGCGTTTCACGGGTATTTTGCACTGGGGATCAAATTTCTGCATGTGCAGGAGAGCTTTGCATATGTAAATCGTTTTCTGGAAACAGAGGAACAGGAAGAAGGAAAGCATCATGAAGAACGAATATGCACAGTGGAGAAAACTTGACAATGCGGCGCTGGCGTTCCCGGCGGTGACAGGAAAGAATGACACCAGGGTATTTCGTTTTTACTGTGAACTGAAAGAAGAGATAAAAGAAGAAAACCTGCAGGAAGCCCTGGAGAGGACACTGGAAAAATATCCTCTTTTCCGTGCAGTTTTAAGAAAGGGACTGTTCTGGTTTTATCTGGAGAGACGTGATATTCCGGCAGTGGTAAAGAAAGAAGCAGGCGCACCCTGCAGCGGACTTTATATTCCGGACAAAAAAACGCTTCTTTTTCGGGTGAGCTATTATAAGAACAGGATCAATTTCGAGGTATTTCATGCGCTGACGGATGGAACGGGAGCCATGCATTTTCTGATGGAGCTGGTGAAAAATTATCTTCAGGAGACGCACCCATCCGCAGAGCTTCCGGAGCTTTTTCCGGATGAAAACATTACGGGCAGGGATATGGAGGAGGACAGCTTTTCTCAGTATTATTCCTCCGACGCGCCAAGAAAGAGAGAGTCCAAGAAGCCTGCTTTCCAGTTAAAAGGCGAGAAGCTCAGGCAGGAGGATATGAATATCACGGAAGTCTGTGTTCCGGTAAAAGAGATCCACGCTCGTGCAAAAGCGGCCGGTGTATCGATCACGGTTTTTCTTACGGCAGCACTTATCTGGGCGATCCATGAAGAAGTGCCTCAGAATCAGGCGAAAAAGCCCATTGGTTTGATGATCCCGGTAAATTTGAGAAATTATTTTCCGTCCCGGTCTATGGCAAATTTTTTCGGATGGATCGAGATCAGCTGTTATTTTCAGCCTGATACAGCCTTTGAGGATATTCTGAGATCCGTAAAGGAGCAGTTTGCAAAGGAACTGAGTAAGGACGTGATCGAAGCAAAGCTGAATGATCTGGTAAGCCTGGAGAAAAATCCGATCCTGCGTCTGGTACCACTGGAGATCAAAACCCCGTTCCTTCTTGCCGGGACGACTCTCGGAGGGAGGTCTATCACGGCGATCTATTCCAATGTGGGGATTATCCGGATGCCGGAGGAATATCGGAAATATATTCAGAGATTCGGACTTTTTGCAAGCACGGACAGTCTGCAGCTGTGTTCCTGTTCTTTTGGAGATGAGATGGTTTTAAGCTTTACGTCCAAGATCCCCAATGGAAATATTGAGCGGAATTTTGTGGAGAGACTGAAAAATGAGCAGGTATCCTGTACAATTCGGGAGAATGATCTTCCGGGACAAAAAGAGGAGCAGAAACAGCAGATGAAGTTTTTTGAGAGCTTTACATTTCTGTGTATTGTGCTGGCTGTGGTATGTAATCTGATCGATTATCTGCTGGATGGTCATATAGGCTGGGCCTGGTTTGTGACTGCAGGGGCGTTCTGCACCTGGCTGATGGTTTCAGTGGCTTATGTGAAGCGGCGGAATCTTCTGAAGAATGAGATGTGGCAGCTGGTGATCGCAGCTGTTGCAGGAGTGCTTTGGGATGTGTTTACCGGCTGGCGTGGCTGGTCTGTGGATTATCTGCTTCCTCTGGCTTCGCTTGCTGTGATCTGCTCCATGTGGGTGATCACTGCGGTACAGAAGCTGGAGGTGGCGGAATATATGATCTATCTTCTGGAAGCAGGAGCTTTCGGAGGAGTGATCCCTGTGATCCTGTTGGCTGCCGGTGTGGTAACGGTGCTGTATCCGTCGCTGATCTGCATATGCGTCAGTTTCCTGATGCTGATATGGCTGTTCCTGTTTAAGAGGAAAGATATGGTGCGGGAGATGCAGAAGAAATTCCGTGCATAGAAAATAAAAACAACCGTCGATCTGCAGAGGATTTTTTGAAGATCTGTCTGCAGATCGGCGGTTTTTTGATCAAATCAAGGGAGTCTCCTGCAGGGTTGCGAAAAGCAATAAGCAGTGGGTGGGAACCTGTTCGGTGTTCGGAGATCAGAATCCGAAATCTTCATAGTCCTCCGGTGTAAACTTATGATAGATCATATGCTCACCCTCCAGGGACAGACAATACCGGTAGTCATCCGGGATCCCGTCTTCGAAATATACGAGATAATCAAATCCGGTTCCGGTTGTTTTTTCCACGTGTACATGTTCGGAATAAGCATGAAAAACATCCATCACTTCATCAAGAGTACAGCCATGACGTGCAACCGTGCCTATAAAGTGTACCAGAAATTCACTCGGCTTCCGGTTTTCGTGAACGTAGTCCGAGGCCTGAGGCGGCAGGGTGATGCAGAAACGCCCGTTTTTGGAAGAAGCCGTTACTTTTCCAAGACGGTCACAGGCATGATCTGAGAATTTTTCCATTGCATGCTGCATTTCTTCTTCCGTAAGTTCTGTGCCAAGAAGGCGGTTCAGAGACTGCAGCGGATAATAAAAACGGGTAACTCCGCTCATGTATCCGATCTTTACCTGTTGTTCCTGGATCATATCCAGGAGATTATTTTCCAGTTTTTTGAAATTCATTATGTTTTTCCTTTCCGAGGTCTGAAGGTTTATTGAACTGCATACATTCAGATCCCATTTTTTTCGCAGATATCATTGAGACAGCAGCGGTCACAGTAAGGTTTTGTCCGCGCTGTACAGACTTCTCTTCCATGATTGACAAGACGGTGGCAGAGATCATTGCCTTCTTCCGGAGGGATGATCTTCCAGAGAGCCATTTCCACCTTTTTCGGATCCTTCATGTCATGGACAAGGCCGATGCGGTTGGAAAGGCGGATACAGTGAGTATCTGTTACAATGGCGGGCTTGCCGAATACGTCCCCCATGATCAGGTTTGCGCTTTTTCGGCCCACACCGGGAAGCTTCAGAAGTGCGTTAAAGTCTTCCGGCACCTTGTCGTGATACTGTTCGTGGAGAATGCGCATACAGGCGCTGATGTCCCGGGCTTTGCTTTTTCCAAGGCCGCAGGGACGTACAATGGATTCGATCGCTTCCGGCTCTGCTGCTGCCAGGGCTGCCACATCCGGGTATTTTGCATAGAGATCCTGAACAACTACATTGACCCGGGCATCGGTGCACTGAGCTGCCAGACGGACACTTACAAGAAGCTTCCAGGCATCATCATAATCCAGTGTACAGTCTGCATCCGGATATTCCTTTTTTAAACGGCTGATAACTTCATAGGCCAGTTCCTGTGTTGTCATTTGTATATGAACCATCCTTTCAATTTCGGTTATATTACTGAATTACTACAGCCAGGATGATACCACAGCATTCGGAGAATTACAAGGTGGACAGGAGTACAGAAGCAGTGTGTGGCATTTGGGAATTTTATCAGCAGAGCAATTTTGGGAATCCCCCCCAGGGGCTTGTTAATACCCTGACAATTTGGTACATTAAACGTGACCTGTGAGGGACCTGATCTCCCTCACGTGAATAGAAAAGTGCGGAGGAATCAACGTGGAAAAACTTCTCGATGAAATCGAATCTTACTGGAGCACTCGTACAGAAGGGTACTCCGAAGTGAATCATAAAGAGCTTGCAGGAACGCAGAAAAACGCATGGCTTAAGGTGCTGACCAGTCAGTTTCCGGACAAACCCAAGGAAGAGATCCGTATCCTGGATATCGGAACGGGCCCCGGATTTTTTCCTGTGATCCTGGCAGAAGCCGGATATCATGTAGATGCAGTGGATTATACGGAAGGAATGCTGGAAAAGGCAAAGGAAAATGCCGGAGATCTTTGCCGGAATATTCGCTTTTTGAGGATGGATGCACAGAAGCTGGATTTTGAGGATAATACCTTTGACGTGGTCATTTCACGAAATCTTACCTGGAATCTGGAGCATCCTGATGTTGCTTATAGAGAGTGGGTCCGTGTACTGAAGGTAGGAGGAAGACTTCTGAATTTTGATGCCAACTGGTACGGTTATCTTTATGAGGAAGAGCAGCGTAAGGCCTACGAAAACGACCGGAAAAATGTGGAAAACAACAGCCTGGATGATCACTATCTCTGTACGGATATTGAGCGCATGGAGCGGATCGCCCTCCAGGTACCGCTGTCAAAGATCAATCGTCCCCAGTGGGATGTAAAAACTCTCCGAGAAGCAGGACTTCTTGGAATCCGCACAGACACAGAAATATGGAAAACGGTCTGGAGTGAGGAGGAGAGATTAAATTATCAGTCCACACCAATGTTTATGGTAACTGGTGTAAAGCCGGATCATTTCCTGAATCTTCCGGTTGCGGTAGGAGAAAAAACAGAAGGCTTTCTTGAGCTCGGAGATGGAGAATTTGTCCTTCCTGCAACCATCATCCGTGGAAAAGATCCTGGAAAAACCGTTCTCGTCACAGCAGGTCTTCATGCAGGAGAGTATGTGGGGATCCAGACTCTGATCGAGCTGTCGAAGCGGCTGAAGCCGGAAAAGGTAAAGGGTCAGCTGGTTCTGGTAAAGGTGCTGAACCGGGAAGACTTTGAGAAGCGTGCAGGCAGCATCAGCTGGGAAGACGGAAAAAATCTGAACCGTGTTTTCCCTGGCAGAAAAGATGGCACAAAAATGGAACGACTGGCAGCGGCCATCACAGAATCCCTGATCCGGAAGGCAGATTATTATATCGATCTTCACGGCGGTGATGATTATGAGGAACTGACTCCGTATGTATATTTTGCAGGCGTGGCAAAGCCGGAGATCGTGGAAGCTTCCCGAAAAATGGCAGAGCAGGTTGATGTCCCATATATGGTACAGTCAAATGTGAGTACAGGCGGCGCCTACAATTATGCGGCAAGTACCTTCCATATTCCGGCGGTCCTTCTGGAACGCGGCTGTATGGGAACCTGGGAACGGGAGGAAGTGGATTCCATGCGAAGAGATGTAAGAAATATCCTCTGCAGCATCGGAGCCTATAACGGAATCCGTTCCCACAGTACGTACTATCCGCTGAAAATGGATGATGTGCGTTATCAGTGCGCCAGTGTCAACGGTCTCTGGTATCCGGTGAAGAAACCAGGCGATATCGTTCATCAGGATGAGTATCTTGGAGAGATCCGTGATTATGAGGGAAATGTACAGGAAATCTGTCGTGCAGACATGGATGGTGTGATCCTTTATCAGGTATCAAGCCTTCAGGTTGTGGAAGGCGGCCCTGTGATCACCTACGGAAATATCGTAAGAGAAAAAGACGAGCGGAAAACAAGGATCGCCCAGTACTGGACCAGGCGCAGCGACAGCTTTCTGGAACAGAGAAGAGCAGAGCTTCACAGTGCACTTGCAGGCCGCTGGATGGCTGAGCTTAAGAAGTATCTGCCTGAGAAAAAGAATCTCCGGATCCTGGATGTAGGCTGCGGAACCGGATTTTTTACCATTCTTCTTGCAAAGGAAGGCCATCAGGTAACCGGGATCGATCTGACGCCGGATATGATCACTCATGCAAAGGAGCTGGCGGAGGAAGAAAAAGCAGACTGCCGGTTTATGGTGATGGATGCAGAAGCTCCGGATTTTCCGGATGAGGAATTTGATGTGATCGTATCACGAAACCTTACCTGGACACTTCCGGACGCGGAGCATGCTTATCAGGAATGGTTCCGCGTACTGAAACCGGGCGGAGTGATGATAAATCTGGATGCAAACTACGGAGCAGCAGACTTTGCGGACACTGCGGATCTTCCGGAGAATCATGCTCATCATCAGATCCAGGATGAGCTGATGCAGGAATGCGAGGATATCAAGCGGCAGCTGCCCATCAGTTCTTTTCTGCGTCCGGCATGGGATCTGGAAACGCTGAGCCGTATAGGTGTGGAAGAATTTTCCTTTGACCTTGGTATCAGCAAACGTATTTATATAGAAAAAGACGAGTTTTACAATCCGACTCCGATGTTTTTGATCTTTGCGAAGAAACAGAGGTAGGATCATGCTCAATATAAAACAGATACAGTATTTTGCAGCCTGTGCCAAAACAGGCTCCTTCAGCCAGGCAGCAGAACTGCTTTTTACCACGCAGTCAAATGTAAGCAAGGTGATCCGTTCCATGGAAGACGATATGCGTACCCAGCTGTTTGTCCGCCATGCAAAGGGCATAGAGCTGACACCGGAAGGAGAGCGTGCATATATCCATGTGCAGAGGATCCTGGAAAATATAGATGAACTGGAAATGCAGGCACAGCCACTTGCAAAAAGCAGCCTGTGTGTATGCTTTCATCCCAGCTCCTGGTTTGCGGATATCTTCGTAACGTATTATGAAGCACATAAGTGCGATGATCTTCATTATCAGGTTTACGCAGCAGATACCCATGAGATCATAAAACGTGTGAAAGGCAGACAGGATGATATGGGATTCGCCTATGTGATGCAGAATCAGCTGGCGGCGTTCCAGTATTTTCTTTCCCGGAATTACCTGGAATTTGAGCTGCTGACGGAAACCGAGGTAAATATTTATACCGGGAAAGGGAAAGCAGATGAGGGAGATTTTAATATGTCCCAGCTCAGGCTGATCCAGAGATTTCCCGATGAATTTTCCCCGGATAATTACCGGAACCTTGTAGAGGAAAACGGTCATTCCGCAGTGGAGGCAGAGACTGTAGTCGTAACAAACAGTGATTATATCGTGGAACGTCTTCTTGGGTCCGGAGAGTTGTGTAATATCAGTGGTGCGGATCTTTCCGGCCGTGATCCGGGATATTCCTCCGTGAAATATACATTTCCGGGAGAAGGCCAGAAACTTGTTTACGGGTGCATCTGCCGGAGAGGTGAAGAGCTCAGTGAACAGGGAAAGGATTTTCTGGGATTCGTGAAGGAAAGACTTCAGATTTCCGGAAAGTGATAAAAGAATAAAGCAAAAGACCAGACGGGATTTTTCTGCACGGGACACAGGTTCCGGATACAGAAAAGTCCCGTTTTTTATATGGAATACACATCCATGCTAAAACCGACTGTCCAATATCCCCGTACCGGGGTTGTCCGAAAGCTGTTAAATGATAAAATAATATCAGCAGCACACTCCGCGTGCTGAATATAAAAACACTGTGATGCACATAACCTCCGCGCACTCCTATTTGTGCATACAAATGTTTTGTCGAATAATAACACGACCCTTTCAAAAGCAGTTATGGTTTTGGATGCCATAACTGCTTTTGAAATATGAACACAAATCGCTCCACGATTTGTGTTCATGAGCATGCAGCAGAGCGGAATGCGAATGTCTGCCTTACTGTCTTACATGTAAGTAAAGGGAAGTGGGAAAGGAAAATTATGAACAAAGAAAATAAACTGGTCATCCGGATCCTGAAACGGATCCTTCTGCTTGCAGTGGTTATGTTTCTGCTGTCTGTGGTGGTGTTCTGGCTGGCGAGACTGGCGCCGGGAGATCCCCTACAGTCCTTTTACGGAGATTCCCTGGAAATGATGACCAGCGAGGAAGTGGCGGCGGCCAGAACGAGACTGGGACTGGATCAGGGGATCGGGGTACAGTATGTAAGGTGGTTTGCCAATGCAGTCCATGGTGACTTCGGATTGTCGCTGAAATACAGGCAGCCGGTTATGAATGTGATCAAACCGCTGATCGGAAATACTCTGGTGCTGGGAGGAATCGCTTATATTGTGATCTTTCTACTGGCAGTTCTGATCGCCATATTCTGTACGCTCCATGAGGATCAGTGGATCGACCGGCTGATCTGCAAGATCGGAACAGCAGCCTATTATGTGCCGGCTTTCTGGCTTGGTGTGGTACTGATCCTGATCTTCAGTGTAAATCTTGGATGGTTCCCAAGCAGCGGTGCCTATGATGTGGGAATGGCAGACAGTATCGGCAATCGTATGAAGCATATGATCCTTCCGCTGGTAGTAATGATCTTCAGCCATCTCTGGTATTACGCATATATGATACGTAACAAATTCCTGGATGAGGTGCGGAAGGATTATGTACTTCTTGCCAGATCCAAGGGACTTTCCAAAAGAAAGATCCTGTGGAAGCATTGTCTTCGAAATGTAATGCCGACGATCGTGAGTATCATGGCAGTTTCGGTACCCCATGTAACCGGTGGGACTGTAACTGTGGAAGCTGTTTTCAATTATGCGGGAATTGGAAACCTTGCAGTGGAATCTGCAAAATATCATGATTATAATCTGCTGATGATCGATGTGCTGATCACGGGATTTATCGTATTTTTAAGCAGCTTTGTTGCACAGACTGTCAATGAAGAGATCGATCCAAGAATGAAGGATTCGGAGGTGAGGGTATGGTAGTTGACCGGAAGCTTTCAGAAGCTGAGCTTTTTCAGGTAGTTGGTGCCGGGTGGAAGCAGCAAGAATCTGAAAAACGGAAAAAAACATTTCAGGAAAAGCTGAAGGGGAAACCGGTATTTTCTGCGTTTCTGCTTTTTCTGATCGTTTTGGGCTGTGTATTTGCAAATGTTGTGGCAAATCATGATCCCTCAGGTTTTTATCTCCAGAATCTGAATACACCGCCGGGAAAGGAATTTATCTTTGGAACGGATTCGCTTGGAAGAGATATTTATTCACTGATCTGGTATGGCGGACGGGTTTCTCTGGTGATCGGGCTTCTGGGAGCTGCGATCATTACTGTGATCGGTGTTACCTACGGATGTATCAGCGGAACAGCAGGTCCAAAGGTGGATTCGGTTCTGATGCGGTTTACGGAAATGTGCGGAAGTATTCCGACCCTTCTGCTGATCCTGATCCTGTCTGCGGTCCTTCAGGCCAATGATGTGATCAGCATATCTGTGATCATCGGTATTACCGGGTGGTTTGCACTGGCACGTATTGTAAGAAGTGAAGTGCGGCAGATAAGGAACAGTGATTATGTGATGTATGCAAGACTCTGCGGAGGAAGTTTTGGATATGTGATGTATCACCATCTGATACCGAATTTTGTTTCGGCGATCATGTTTGTGGTGATCTCTTCGATAAGCAGCTGTATTACCATGGAATCTACTTTAAGCTTTCTTGGTCTTGGACTTCCGGCAAATGTAGTCTCCTGGGGAAGTATGCTCTCACTGGCAAATAAAGCACTGATCATGAATACCTGGTGGGTGATCGTGATCCCGGGAGTTTTTCTGGTCATTACTTTAATGTGCATTACCAGTATGGGAAGCTTTGTGAGAAGTGAGGTAAATAATCATTACAGCAATCTCTGATGCAGTCAGAAAAAATATGTGGACGCAAACCGTGATAAAACATTCCAAGGTGTAGATAACCGGTTTGAAAATAAGGAAAGATGAGGAAAACAGAATGAAAAAGAGAACAGGAATCAACTATGGAAGAAAATATGCGGCGATAACACTGGCAGCAGTGACCGCAGCATGCACAGGAGCATCGGCAGGCAGTGCGGTAACCGTAGCTGCAGCAGAAGAAAACAAAACCCTGGTATATGCGGGTGAGTCAGAAAGTACGATCAATCCCCTTCTGAATAACCATGATGAACTTCCGGATCTTATTTTTTCAGGACTGATGAAATATGATGCCAATGGAAAGCCGGTAGAGGATCTTGCAGAGAGCTATACCTTTGACAAGGATACCAATACCTATACTTTTAAGCTTCGAGACGGTGTTAAGTGGCATGATGGAGAAGATTTCAATGCAGAGGATGTTGTATACACCTATAAGGAGCTTACAGAGGATGAAACCCTGGGAGCCAGTATCACCAGCAACTATCAGGACATTACAAGCATTGAGGCACCGGATGATCAGACGGTGATCTTTACACTGGATCAGTATGATGCTGCCATGCTGGATTACTTTACCATGGGAATCCTTCCTGAGCATCTTCTGGAAGGAGAGGACGTGAATACCACATCCTTTAACCAGAATCCGGTGGGAACAGGCCGTTATAAATTTGAAGACTGGGATGCTACCGGCGGAATGATCACACTGAAACGAAATGAAGATTATTACGGAAAGGTTCCGAATATTGAAACCGTTGTATACCGTACAGTGTCGGATGAGACTACAAAGGCAACCATGCTCCAGTCTGGTGAGGCGGATCTTGCATGGCTGAATTCCAACTATGCTTCTCAGTTCAAGGATAAGGACGGATATAATTACTGGGAGTTTACCACAGCAGATTACCGTGGAGCTGCCATGGATATGAGTACAGATTTCTGGAAGGAAAACGGAGATTCCATCGGCGTTCTGAATTATGCACTGGATAAGGATTCCATTATTGCAGGTGTTCTTGCAGGACAGGGAGAGGCGGCATACAGCCCGATCCAGAGAAACCCTCTCGGAACAGATAAGGAAGCCAATATCTACTCCTATGATCTGGACACCTTTGCAAAGAAGATGGAAGAGCTGGGATGGAAAAAAGGTGATGATGGGATCTATGAGAGAAACGGACAGAAATTCCACTTTACCATCCAGGTACGTGATTACGAAGAAGAGCGTGTGGATATTGCCAATGTCATGTCTGATATGCTGAAGCAGGCTGGTGTGGAAATGGAAGTAAAGCTTGTTACCAAATTTGATTGGGATGCAGGATACAATGGATTTCTTGCCGGCTATGCAACACAGTTTGACCCGGATATGGCATATGTAAACTTTGTAACCGACGCAAGTGGAAACAACATGCATTATTCCAATGCAGATGTGGATAAATATCTTGAGGAAGGCCGTCACGGTGAGACTGAGGAAGCCAGAAAAGAAGCATATAGTGAATTCGAAAAGGCATATGCCAAGGCACCTGGAATCCTTCTGGTTGCTTATCTTCAGGGAGATTATGTAGGCGTTTCCGGACTTGACGGACTGGATACCACACGTGTTCTGGGACATCATTCCGTAGGTGTTATGTGGAATATTGAAGACTGGACCATTACAAAATAAGGAAAAGATCATGCAGGAAACCGTTTTGGAATTAAAAAACTATTCGGTAAGCTTTGACACACCGGACGGCGAGGTACAGGCCGTCCGGAATATTGATCTTACGGTAAAAAAAGGAGAGATACTTTGTATCGTAGGTGAGTCCGGATGTGGAAAAACCGTTATGTGCCGTAGCGTGATGAAGCTTCTGCCACCGAATGCACATGTAAAAAGCGGAGAGATCAGTCTCTGCGGAGAGAATATCACAGCCTATAAAAGAAAAAAAATGGAAAAGCTGTGCGGAAGTAAGGTAAGCATGGTGTTCCAGGATCCTATGCTGACGCTGAATCCGACGATCCCTGTTGGCAAACAGATCACAGAGGCTATTATCAAAAATCAGAAAGTATCCAGGGATGAGGCGAAAAAAAGAGCTGTGGAAATGCTGAAGCTGGTAGGGATTCCGGATGCAGAACAGCGCTATGGCCTGCAGCCTCATTTTTTTTCCGGAGGAATGCGTCAGCGTTGTGTGCTGGCTATTGCACTGGCCTGTGATCCGGAAATATTATTTGCCGATGAGGCGACTACAGCATTGGATGCAACCGTGGAAGCAAGGATTCTGGATCTGCTTCTTGAGCTGAGAGAAAAAACAGGGATCAGTATTGTGTTCATATCTCATGATCTGGGAGCTGTTGCAAGGATCGCAGACAGAGTTGCAGTTATGTATGCAGGAAAGATCATTGAGATCGGGACAGCGGAAGATGTTTATTATGATCCCCGGCATCCTTATACCTGGGGACTTCTGTCTTCTCTGCCTGTATTTGCAGGTGAAAAAGGGGAGTTGAATCCAATCCCCGGAATGCCGCCCTCTCTTTTGGATCCTCCGCCGGGAGATGCGTTTGCCGTTCGGAATCCCCAGGCACTGGCAATCGATTATGAACAGACTCCTCCGATGTTTAAGGTCAGTGATACGCATTATGCAGCCACATGGCTTCTGGATGAAAGAGCTCCGAAAATAGAAAAGCCCTCCATTTTGAAGGACAGATTACAGAAAAACAGCTGCCATAAACAGAAACCGGATAAAAAGGAAGCGCCATTTTTACAGAAAACAGAACAGAAACAGGCGCCTGTACTGATCGAAGCCAGAAATCTGAAGCAGCATTTCCGTATCCGTTCCGATTATACGATCCATGCAGTGGATGATGTTTCCTTCAGTATCCGGGAAGGTGAGATCATGGCACTGGTGGGAGAGACCGGCTGCGGGAAATCCACGACAGCCAGAACGCTTGCAGGAATCTACCGGCCTACAGGCGGGGAGATCTTTTATCAGGGAGAAAGAGTGCCGGATAAAAAGGATCCTTTCGGAATGCGGAAGAAAATGCAGACTGAGATCCAGATGATCTTTCAGGATTCGGGCGCTGCACTGAATCCCCGAATGAGCATACGGCAGATCATGCTGGAGCCTGTAAAGATCAGCCGCAGGATCCGTGACAGAGAAATGCTGGAGAACAGGCTTCGGGAAATCCTGAAGGAGACAGGACTGGATGAAAGCATTCTGTTGAAAAAGCCGGGAGAGCTTTCCGGCGGACAGAGACAGAGAGTTGCCATAGGAAGAAGCCTTCTCATGGAACCACGTCTTATCATTGCAGATGAACCGATCGCATCGTTGGATATTTCTATCCAGGCACAGATCGTCATGCTTTTTAAAAAGCTTCAGCAGGAAAAAAGATTTTCGTTTCTTTTTATTGCCCATGATCTGTCCATGGTACGTTTTTTAAGTGATACAACAGGTGTGATGAAAAACGGAAAGCTGGTAGAAATGGCACCTACAAAAGAGCTTTTTGAAAATCCGCAGCATCCTTATACACAGTCCCTGCTTTCTGCGATCCATATCCCGGATCCGCTGGAAGAGAGAAAACGGAGGCTGATCGAGTATGAAGAGCCACAGTCTCTTGGAGAGGGCTGGAAAGAATTATCCGCATGTCACTGTGTGAGAATATAAGAACATAATGGAATACAGATGCATGACAAAATGGAATATGTAAAATCCCCCCGCCGGGGTTGTGGCAGAACAGCCGTGTTGTTAAACTTTTGTTATTCGAAATACTGAGAAACAAAGTGCGGAGAGGAAAATATGGGAAAATATATAATAAAACGGTTGCTGCAGTTGATCCCGGTCCTGATCGGGATCACATTTCTTTCTTTTGCCATGATGCGGCTTGCCGGCGGAGATGCAGTAACTTATATGTATGAAAATGCAGGCTCTGCAGTATCTCAGGAGGTCATTGATAATGCAAAGACAGAATATGGCCTTGATAAACCATTCCTTGTACAATATGCTGCCTGGTTTGCGGGAATGGTAACCGGAGATATGGGAGAGAGCTATGTGTCTCACAGAGATGTCTATGAAACCTTTATTTCAAAGCTTCCGGCAACGATGATGCTGACTCTGTCATCAATCCTTCTTACAATTGTTCTTGCGATCCCGTTGGGAATCCTGTCAGCAGTAAAGCACAACAAATGGGTAGATTATCTGATAAGATTTTTAAGCTTTATCGGCAATTCCATGCCGAATTTTTTTGCTGCCATGGTCCTGATGTATTTTCTGTCCATCAGGCTGGGCGTTTTACCGGTAGTCACAAATACAGATCTCGGACAGAGTATTATTCTGCCGACACTGACACTGGCGATCTCCATGGCTGCAAAATATACCAGACAGGTGCGTGCCACGGTTCTTGAAGAACTGAATAAGGATTATGTGACCGGAGCCCGGGCAAGAGGGATCCGCAGTCGTGTGATCATCTGGAAGAGTGTAATGAAGGCTTCCATGCTGACGATCATCACACTGCTGGCTCTGTCCATCGGCAATCTTTTGGGAGGAACTGCCATTGTGGAAAATATCTTTATGTGGGATGGTGTCGGAAAACTGGCGGTAGATGCGATCACCATGCGTGACTATCCGATCATCCAGGCTTATGTGGCCTGGATGGCGGTTATTTATGTTCTGGTAAATCTGGTGACAGATATTATTTACCACTATCTGGATCCGAGAGTACGACTTGGAGGTGACAGAGCATGAGTGGAAAAAATAATATCACAGTCCGGAAGCAGAAGATCCGGAAAAATCATACAAAAGCAAAGCTCGTCTTTTTTCTTGTGCTTACAGCAGTGCTTCTGTTTGTAGCGGCATTTGCAAAATATCTCTGCCCTTATGATCCTTATGCCCAGGATCTGGCACTTGCTCAGAAACCGCCGGGACCGGAGCATCTGCTCGGGACAGACCGTTATGGAAGAGATATGCTTTCCCGTGTGATCATAGGAAGTACGACCAGTATTTATGCAACACTGCTCCTGGTTGCGGTGATCACGGTGGTGGGAACGGCTATTGGTATTTTCTGTGGCTGGAAGGGCGGCAAAGCCGATACCGTTCTGATGCGTATCTCCGATCTGTTCCTGGCTTTTCCGGGACTGGTATTTGCCCTGGCAGTAGCAGGTGTTCTGGGAGGCGGTATCCAAAATGCCATTATTGCCCTGGCGGTGATCAGCTGGCCGAAGTTTGCAAGACTTGCCAGAGGGCTTACTCTGACTCAGAAGGACTCTGCATATCTTATGGCGGCAAAGCTTTCCGGGAGCAGTACAGGAAAGCTTCTGCTCAAACATATCCTTCCAAATATTGCAGGCCCCATACTTGTTACGTCAGTTCTTGATATTGGAACCATGATGATGGAGCTGGCAGGACTTTCCTTTCTCGGACTTGGTGTAAAGCCTCCAATGGCAGAATGGGGAAGTATGATCAACGATGGAAGAAGTATGCTGCAGATTTCACCGTGGATGGTACTTGCGCCGGGAATGGCGATTTTTATTACGGTAATGATCTTTAATCTTCTGGGAGATACGATCCGGGATTATATGGATCCGAAGGAACGAAACAGGAGAAAAGGATAACAGGCACTTATAAATAAATATAACACAGAAAGTGAGAGCGGAGATTATGAAGAAAAAGATTCTGGCAGCAGTGCTTGCAGCGGCAATGGTCATGAGCATGACGGGAGTTCCGGCAGCAGCAAAAAGCAAAGAAAAGAGTGAAGGAACTACCTTTGTTTACGGAACTACCGGATACAGTGAAGAAATGGGAGATGCAGGATTAAACCCTCACGACAATTATTCCGGATGGAGCTGTCTGCGTTATGGTGTAGGAGAAACATTGTTTAAGTACAATGACAACATGGAGGTAGAGCCATGGCTTGCTACAGACTATGAATTTACAGACGATAATACAGTAAAGATCACCCTTCGTGACGGTGTGAAATTTTCCAGCGGAAGAACCATGGACGGAGAAGCGGTAAAGGAATGTCTGGAAGATCTGATCGCAAACCATGACCGTGCACCTTACGATATGAAGATCGATAAGATCGAAGCAGATGGAATGACAGTAACGATCCATACTTCCGAACCATGTCCGGCACTGATCAATTATCTCGGTGATCCATATGGTGCTATCATTGATATGGATTATGGCGTACAGGGAGAGGGCGGCTCTGCAAATGTGGCAGGAACAGGCCCTTATGTTGCAACAGAGGTATCTCCAACAGAGATCAAGTTGGTAAAAAATGAGGATTACTGGGGCGGAGATGTAAAGGTAGACAACGTTATCGTAAAATCCTTCTCAGACGGAAGTGCCCTGACAGCAGCATTACAGACAGGCGATATACAGGGAACTTATGGACTTCAGTATGACAACTATGCGCTTTTTGACGGAAATCCGGACTATCAGATCAGCTCTGTAGCAACAAGCCGATGTTTCTTCGGACAGTTTAATATGAAGTCTGAACTGATGCAGGATCAGAATGTGAGAAAAGCCATTGAGATGGGAATCGATAAGGACGGTTTCTGCAGTGTGATCATGGAAGGACGAGGTGTTCCGGCAGTGGGAGCCTTCCCAAGCAGCTTTTCCTATGGAAACGATGCAGTAAAGGCACCGTCCTATGATCCGGAAGAGGCGAAAAAGCTTCTGGAAGAATCCGGATGGACAGATACGGATGGAGATGGCTATGCAGATAAGGACGGAAAGAAGCTGTCCATCACATGGCTGACCTATCCAACCCGTCTGGAACAGCCTAAGCTTGCAGAATATGCACAGTCCACTTTAAAGGACATCGGAATTGAGGTCGATGTCAACAATACAGCAGACCATGCGACGTATGCAAAGAATGGAGAATTTGATGTATATGTAAGCTCGCTTACAACTGCACCTACCGGTGATCCGGAATATTTCTTCACAAGTACAGTTGTATCTGATGCTGCCAAAAATTATGGCAAATACAGCAATTCGGATCTTGATGATATCGTGGCGAAGCTGCATGAGACCTTTGATACAGATGAGAGAAGCAAGCTTGCTGTGGACGCACAGCAGACCATTCTGGATGATGATGCGTATTTCTTTGTTTCTCATCTGAATATGGGACTTGTGTCAAAGTCAAATGTATCGGGGCTGACTGCCCATCCATGTGATTATTACGAGATCACAGCAGATCTGGAAGTGAAATAAGATGGAATCATTGTTGAAGCTTGAGCATGTGACGATCTGCTACAACGGAGAGCCGGTTGTACATGATGTGGATCTGGAACTGAATAAAGGGGAGATTCTGGGTGTAGTAGGCGAATCCGGAAGCGGAAAAAGTACTATTATCAAGGCAATCATGGGACTTCTGGGAAATGAAGGCATGGTGACAGAAGGAGATATCTGGTACAAGGGAAAAAATATAGTGGATATGCCGGAAAAAGAACTCCGCACACTTCTGGGACCGGAGATCGCCATGATCTTTCAGGATTCAGGAGCAGCTCTTTGCCCCATCCGTACCGTAGGTGACCAGATTTATGAAAGTCTCCGTGAACACGAAAAGATCAGCCGCCATGAATGCGACAGACGTGCGTTGGAAATGATGGCGAAGATCGGGCTCAAAGATGGAGGGCGTGTTTTAAAGAGCTATCCTTTTGAACTGTCCGGTGGTATGAACCAGCGGGTGGGAATCTGCATTTCCATGCTGCAGAATCCATCACTTCTTCTGGCAGATGAGCCTACCAGCGCGTTGGATGTAACAGTACAGAAACAGGTGGTTGAGGAAATGCTGCTGATGCGCCGGGAGTATGAAACAGCCATGGTCGTTGTCACACACAACATCGGCGTAGTAGAAAAAATGGCAGATCAGGTTCTGGTACTGAAAAACGGAGAAGTGAGAGAATATGGAAAAACAGCTCAGGTCCTGACAGCTCCGACAGATCCTTATACAAAAGAACTTATGCGTTCGGTACTTCGCCTGAAACGTGCAGGCACCGGAAATGGAGGAAGATGATGGCAGAAAAAATCCTGGAAGTGCAGAATCTGAAAAAGACATTTTTATCCGGGAAAAAATCCTTCACGGCTGTGGAAGATGTGAGCTTTTTTCTGAACGCGGGAGAAGTTCTTGGTATCGTGGGCGAATCCGGTTCCGGAAAAAGTACAGTGGCAAAAATGATCACGCATCTAACGGATATTACAGATGGAAAGATTTTTTTCCTGGGAAAAGATATCACACATGCGAAGGGAAAAGCTCTCCGGGAAACTTACCGGGAACTTCAGATGGTCTTCCAGACACCGGCAGAATCCTTTGACCCCAGATGCACTCTTGGGGACGGCATCGGGGAAAGTCTCCGGAATATGGGGATAAGTAAGAAGGAAACTAGGAACCGTGTGGAAAAGCTTCTGCTTACCTGCGGACTGACTCCGGAATATGCAGATCGGTATCCCCATCAGGTCAGCGGAGGGGAGTGCCAGAGAGCGGCTATTGCCAGAGCCCTGGCTGTGGAACCCAGAGTGCTGATCTGTGATGAAGCAACCAGCGCCCTGGATGTGACTGTGCAGAAACAGATCATGGAGCTGCTTCAGAAGTTAAAAAAAGAAAACCAGCTATCCTTTCTTTTTATCTGCCATGACCTGGCCCTTGTCCAGCTGTTCTGCGACCGGGTGATCGTGATGCATGACGGACATGTGGAAGAGGAAGGGACACCGGAAGAGATCATTGAGCATCCGAAGACAGAGTATACGGAGCAGCTGATCCGGTCGGTGCTGTGATAATGACAGATAAAAACAAAAGAACGAACCCCTCAGTAGTGCGAATACTGAGGGCTTTTTTGTATGTTACACGTTGACGCATTTTCCCTCACCCGATATAATTAAAAAAGAACCAAAACCGAATGAAAACGGAATAAATAATATAGAGGAGACCACAAAAAATGGCAGAAAATTTACAGATCAGACTGGCAGATCCAAAGGAGGCAGACCGTCTGGCAGAAATCGAGGCAATCTGTTTCCCACCTGCGGAAGCAGCAAGCCATGAGGACGTTGTGAACCGTATGGGAGCATTCCCGGAGAACTTTGTAGTAGCGGTAAAGAACGATCAGATCGTAGGATTTATCAACGGAGGAACCACAGATAAACCGGTACTTCCGGACGAATTTTATCATGATATCACTCTTCATAAAAAAGACGGAGAGATCCAGACCGTATTCGGACTGAACGTGATCCCAGAATACCGTCATCAGGGAATCGCCGGAGAACTTGTGGAATACTTCAAGAACCTTGCGAAAGAGCGTGGAAAAAAAGCCCTGATCCTTACCTGTAAGGAGCATATGATTCCATTCTATGAGAGCCACGGACTGAAGAAACTGGGCGTTGCAGACTCCTGCCACGGCGGAGCAACCTGGTATGATATGCAGATCTGGTTCTGAGAGAGGAAAAACAAATGAGAATACGAATGTACAATGTAGGATTCGGGGACTGTTTCTGCATTCGTGACAGAAAAAGCAGCCTGCTTGTGGATTTCGGAGCAGCCAACAGCAAGATCGAAGGACGGCCGCGCAGAGAAGTTTTTGACGTGATCATCTCAGACCTTACCACCATCCGCAAAAAAAATCTTCTTCTGACACATTTTCATCCGGACCATGTTTCCGGATTGCTTTATATGATGCGTTACCGAAGAGATGCCTACGAATTTGAAAAGATCTATCTTCCGGATGTATTTTCCGGTCCGGAAATGAAATACACACTGGCGCTTCTGCTCCTTGCGGATGTGACAAAAAAGGCCAGCCTTCCCGGAAGACGTGTCAGCCTTTTTGCCCTTGCAGAAGCTCTTTGCGCCAGAAGGGTAAAGATCGACCTTTTATCCAGAGGCTCAGAGTTTGAGGGAAAATATACAGCGCTCTGGCCGGATCTCAGGGAAGTCAGCCGGGAAACGGAGGACGTATTTAATTCCCTGATCGAGAATCATGAAAACGCAATGACCGAGCTTGTGAACATTGCGGAGGAGGTACGTCAGCTGTTCCTGTCTATGACAGAGGAGATGACGGAAGCAGAGCAGAAATCTGCTCCACTGTCTGAGGCATCTTTGGTGGAAGAGGATACAGAGGAATCCGAGCGCTCTTTGACAGGACAGACAGAGCCTGGTGGGGAAAATGAAGGATATACGCAGGAGAAGCTGGAGCTTATAATGGAAGATACAGGCGTAGCAGCTGAGGATACAGCAGAGGCTCCGGAAGAAGCCGAAAAAGAGAGAGCACGTCGCCTTAAACCGGAAAAGCTGGAAAAGAAATTCCGTGAATTACAGGCAACCGGAGAATTTCAGGCACTTCTGGAAAGTGCGGAAAAACAGGGGCATTTTTTGCGTCAGTTCCGCCACAAGATCAGTCTGGCATTTCAGAATACCGGCGACGGAGAGCTGAATCTTCTGTTTACCGGAGATGTACAGCCACAGTACATGAGGATGATCGCAGAAAACTATGATGGGAGGATTCCGCTTCATGAGCATTACTGGTGTATCAAGGTACCACATCATGGTACGGAATCCCATTTCTTTGATTTCAGCAGCTTCTCCCCGGAGAATATGATGATCCCCAACGGAGCCTACTACGACAACAGCAAGAAGAAATCCAAGAATCAGCGCACTTCCATGCAGTACGGCGGTTTATTTTATATTAATGACGCGCATATGTATTGTTCCAACTGTGACTGCTGTGACAGCTACGAAAATGGATGTTCCTGCAGGGAATACGATGTGATCTCACCGGCTTATTATAAGGATATCTGAGCCAGACAAATAAAGGGGAAAAAATAATCAAACTCAAAGTTACTATGTTAAAAGTAAGAAATTGTAAAACCATTAATGGTAGGGAATATTACGGAAACTACAGTGTAGTAAAATAGTAGAGGATGTATATAAAAAAGTAGGAACTTTTCTAAAATAATTGGGATTAGTTCCTACTTTTCTACATTATATATATATTAGATAGTTCTCTTTAAGAGACTATATAAATCCCTTAAAGATGATTTTCAACATTTGCTTATCCACGTATTCTGTTTAAAAAAGGAGTGGGATACGAATGAAGGATGGACTGCAAGGGGATACGATCAGGAAAGCACGGATAGAAAATGAAATGACGCAGGAACAGTTGGAAGAAGAAATAAATATTAGTCCTACACATATGAAACGTATTGAAAGTGAGCATAGAAAACCGTCAGTAGAGGTACTGTTTGCTTTAGCAGATACATTAAATTTTTCTATAGATGCTTTGCTTATGGAAGCGCAGCCTGTTAAACATCAGAAACGCATGAATGAATTGAATCTTATGATGGATAAGTGTACGGATGAAGAATTGGATGTGTTTATAGCTGCTCTGCGTGAATTGATGAAACATAAAAGATAAAGAAGGAAAGGCCGTTTTCTCTTATTACAGAGGAAAGGCCTTTTATTTTATGCTTCTAATTTTTTAATTTCTTTTTTTATAAAATCTGCAGTTTCTTCTGGAGTGGCCAGATAAGAATTATATTCATTATTAAGATTTTCTATATAATCAATAAAAATAGATAAGAATCCAGACTCATTGATTAAAAGATACATTGTTTGTTCATTAGAGTTTTCAAATGAGAGATAACCAGATTGAGTATTCACACATAAATGAAGATTTATAGGTAGTTGATCTAACGGTTTTTTGAGAAGATGATAGTGCCCTGAGAGGCAGTAAGGAAGAAGTGCTTTAAGCATTGAAAGGCGTTCTTCTGGTAAAAAAGGCCGGGCAAACTCAGAAGGTATTTCATAAAGACATCCTGTATATATAAAATGTTCAATTCCCTTTTCTGTAAAATAAATATGCATGTCCTGGCTTTCAATTGTATGAAGTGCTTTTTTGAAAAAAGATCTAATCAGAGGAAGCAGCTGTTCGCGTTCTGATATTTGAGGTCGAAGTGCGTTTTCTATAATATTTTCAGATATAAAAGGTGTGAAGCAGGACTCTGGTTGCAAAACGTAGTTAGGAGCAGTTTGGACTGCAATACTGTTAAGAAATGTGAGATTCTCAGGACTCATATGAAAAACCTGAAATAGTGAAGAACATTTCTCTTGGATTGAATTATATAATTCATGAAACTGAGAGACTAAATTAACGTCTTTAAAAAATATACCAGATTGTAAGTCAGATGATAAAGACATTGCATAATCTGTAGTAAGAATTAAGTAAGGAAAAATATTCATATTATAAAAATGTGAATGTACATTATCATAAAAACAGTATGCCTGATAGTTTAAAGATTGTGAATAAAGAGGAAATATTGTTTTTAAATATTCCAAATTACAGGATTTGTTATCGGTCGTGAGCGAATTAGTTTTATTTAAACAAAAAATATGATGTATTTCTAATGAGTCAGGAAAATCCATGCTAGCTAACAAAGAAAATAAAAATTTGTTATCGGGTTGGAGAAGTAAATGAATCAATCCGTTTTTTCTGGAAGCTTCTTTTGAAAAGATAATTCTTAGAATGCGATTGATTTCAAATTGTGTATGTAATGGAAAACAGGGAGCGTCTTCTAAAGTTTTTTCTAAAATATTGTTTGAAAATTCATTTTCGGAAATCTTGAGTTGGGTTGAGAAAATATCAGGAAAATGTATGAAGAATTCTTCTACGCTTTTTCTTCTGTAATAGGAGCTTGGGGTGGTAAGACTGATATGATAAGTTTCTGAAAACTTTTGATATTCAGAAGGCGTTAACTGGAAAAATTCAGCCATTTTCACAAAAATTTCATGTTTTGGGGGACGCCGAGTTCCGTTGATGATTTTGTACATGGTGGAACGATCTATATTGCAATATTTGATAAGGGAATTGACACTCATATTTTCTTTGGAATGTATTAAATTTTTTAAAAAATCTGAAAATTCTGTCATCAATAAATTCTCCTAAACGCTATTTTTCTCTTTTAGAGATATTATAAATCTCTAAAAGAGAAAATACAAGAAAAAAGCTGTCCACAAGAATGCCACGGATTGATAAAGATAAGATAGAAATAAATAATAAAAGATATATTAAACAAGGAGGATGGGAATGTACATATTTTTCTTTTTTGATTTGGGACTAATTGGAGCTGCTATGTTGGTTTTAATAGTGTTAGGTATAACAACGGTAGGAACTCTGGGAGAGTGGATTGCAGAAAATTATGTTATTGTTATGGCGATAATATTATTGGTAAGCGTTATAAAAACTCTGATTTTGGGAAAGGAAGCAAAACATGGACCAGGAAATTAAAGAAGGAACATTTAATAGTTGCTTTTATTTATCTGAGGTGAAATTACCTGATAGTATAACATCTATTGAAAGAGGTGCTTTTGACGTGTGTAGTGAATTATCCAAAATTGTATTACCTGAAAAATTGAAAAAATTAGGGAAATCTGTTTTTTATTCTTGTGATAAATTATCAGAGATTACTATTCCATCAAGTTTAACGAAGATAGATCAGGGCGCATTCGAAATGTGTGATAATTTAAAAATAGTTTATTATACGGGAAGTGAGAAATTATGGAAAAAAATCAATATAGGTGATGATAATGAGGCATTATTAGATACAGAGATTCAATATAATAATTGAAACTAAAGGGGGATTTAAGAATGAAAATCAGTTGTAAAAGATTAGTTATAGTAACAGTTTGTTTGTTAATATTTATTACCTTCCCATTAAAGATAAATGCTTCATCAAAGTTAGAAGAGCCAAAAATAAAAAGTATAAATTCAGTAAATGCTAGATATTTAAAGATAACTTGGAAAGAATGCCAGAATGTTTCAGGTTATATTATTTATCGTGATAATAAGAAACTGAATGAAATAAAAAATAGAAGAAAAACAACTTGGATAGATAAAAAGGTTGAATTTGGAAAGAAGTATAAATATTCAATAAGATCGTACAAGACATATAAGAATAAACGCATATATAGTGCGAGAAGCAAAAATGTTACAGGAAGTATTAAATTAGGTTCGCCTAAATTAACCCCAATTAAATATTGGAGCTCGGCAGCACCCTCTGCATCTGGACAAGAATATAGAACAACTTGGAAAAAAGTACAAAATGCTGATGGATATATAGTGGAAACAAAAGAATATGGTTGGGATGGAAGTAATGGATATAGTTATTTAAAGAGGACAAAACAAACATATGCATCTATTCAATTTTCAGATGTTTACAAATTTGGATTCAGAGTAAGGGCATATAAAGTTGTCAAAGGGAAAAATGTTTATGGGCCATACAGTCAATGGGTGTGGAAAAAAATGTATTAATAAAAATATTTAAAATAAGAGGGAGAATATGAAGAGAGAAAGAACAGTAAACAATAGTATTAAATATATGATAATGGGTGTTGTTTTTATAATGACGTTAATTGTGTCAACTCAAACAACGGTATTGGCTGCTAAGAGTAAATCTTATTCATTAGTAGTCAGTGGTGCAGGAACTTGGAATGGCGATAAGGATGGAATGGTAAAAATTTTACAGAAAAATACATTATTCCTTGAAAATTCTGTATATACATTTTGCTATGATACAGATACAGGAGGAACACGAAAAGATTCTTATCAAAAGGCAATTGATACTGCGTATAGAAATTGTACGAAAAATGATACGGCATTCTTTTTCCATAGTGGGCATGGAATGGAGGGACTTACTAAGGGCATGGGGATTTTGCTGAAAAACAGCAAAAAAATAGGCAATGATAGCATTCCACTTTCTTGGTATGGATATAAGGAACTTCTAAATAAGCTTGGAAGTGTTAATTGTAAACATATGGTTGTGATTATTCATGCATGCGAATCTGGTGCAGTTCAGCAGGCATATAATAAACTTTCGGCAGACAAGAAGAATAAGATTTCTCTATTCTGGTCATCGAAAAAGAATGAGCCGAGCTATAAAAATGAGAGCTTACCCTACTCTGTATACGGACAAGCAGTTATTCAAATGATGGGGTATAACGGAGAAATTGGAGGAGATCAGAATAAAGATGGTGTTTTAACTGTAAAAGAGTTAGGGGTATCAATAAATGGATATATTGATAAAGTAAGTGAATATCATAAAGTTCCATCAAAAAAATATCAAACACCGGGATACTGTTCAGAAAAAAATAAAAATACACCAATATATAGCTTAGCATCTGCAAATTCGGGATTAGGAAAGATAAAAACTCCTCAGATTAAAAAAATTGATAATTCAAAGCAAAATAAAATTGAAATAACATGGGATAAAATTTCAGGAGTATCTGGATATGTGATATATACTTCAAATACAAAAAAAATAAAGTATACAAAATGTAAAACAATAAAAGGTAGTTTGTCAAAAACAATAATTAATATTGGAAATGGAAAATCCATGTATGTAAAAATACGTGCATTAAAAAAGAAAAATGGCAAATATGTATATAGTGGATTTTCCAATGCAAAAAAGGTAACAGAAATAGGCGGTATATGGTATCAGAAAGTTCTTAAAAGCAAAAATGGAAGATATAATGTACAGAGATGTTTTGGCCAAGATCTACAGAAGTGTATAGCGAATAGAAATGAATTTACATATTATCAGGTGACAGATATAAATAAAGATGGTATAAAAGAATTAATTCTTCATTCAGATATAAATTCGCCGTATGATGGAAATTATATATTACTTTTAACATACTATAATAATAAAGTGAAACCGTTACTTTACGTGGGCGGTAGTGGGAAACGAGGAGGTTATTATATATCCGGAAAGAATTTCATCGTGAAGATGGGTGGCAGTGATTTTTATTATTTGGGATATTTTACGATAAAAGCAGGAAAATTAGTAGTAACAAGACAGTTACAATATACAATGGAAAAGAATAGAACAGAATATAAGGAAATATGTTATTATAATAAACGGAAAATTACATATACAGAATATTCGAATTTGCGTCAGAAATATAATACTAATGGGTTAAAAGAGATATCATTTAAACAAATAACAGTATAAAAATCAAAATAAAAGGGGCTATGGAAACATAGCTTCTTTTTGTTGAGAAAAGGATGTACATATTGAATATAGGAAATTATAATAATATGCAAAAGATTTACAGAGGCTTTTGAAAAGAATACAGGAGGGAAAATTTTGAAGCAGATCGCAGATTTACACATCCATTCCAGATTTTCCATGGCAACAAGCAGAGACGGGACCGTGGAGATGCTGGATCTGTGGGCCAGGAAAAAGGGGATTACGCTGATTGGAACGGGAGATATGACACACCCTGTCTGGAGGCAGGAACTGAAAGAAAAGCTGATTCCGGCAGAGCAGGGGCTGTTCCGGCTGAAAGAAGAGTATATTTTGCCGGAGGCCGCCCGGTATCCGGGAAAAGCACCCAGTTTTGTTCTGTCCGGTGAGATCAGTTCCATCTATAAAAAAGGTGGCAGAACCAGGAAAGTGCACAGCCTGATCCTGCTTCCCGGATTCAAAGAAGCGGATGATTTTGCCGCAAGGCTGGAAAAGATCGGAAATATACACTCAGACGGGCGTCCGATCCTTGGCTTGCCCTGTCATGATCTTCTGGAGATCATGCTGGAAGTCAGTGAGGAAGGCATGTATATTCCGGCGCATATCTGGACGCCACATTTTTCCCTGTTTGGGGCAAAGTCCGGTTTTGATACCATAGAAGAGTGCTTTGAGGATCTGACTCCGTACATTCATGCACTGGAAACCGGACTGTCCTCAGATCCAGTGATGAACTGGCAGATTTCGGCGCTGGATGGATATCAGCTGGTATCACACTCTGATGCACATTCCCCGTCAAAACTTGGACGGGAAGCAGATCTTCTGGATATTGAGCTTTCCTACCGGGGCTTGTGGAATGCGGTGCAGAAGGGAGAAGGACTTACGGGCACCATCGAATTTTTTCCGGAAGAGGGAAAGTATCATTATGACGGACACCGGAAATGCGGCGTGTGCCTGAGTCCGAAAGAGGCAGAGAGGTATAACGGTATCTGCCCGGTCTGCGGAAAGAAGCTGACCATGGGTGTGGATCACAGGATCCTGCAGTTATCAGATCGTGACGAGAGTTCAGTGGCCATGCCGGAAAGCGGCCGTCCTTATGAAAGCCTGATGCCGCTACCGGAGGTGATCTCCGCCTGCGTGGGATTTTCCACGGCAAGCAAAAAAGTTCAGGGACAGTACGAGGCGCTGCTTGAAAGACTGGGTGCGGAATTTACCATATTGAGAGAGGTTCCGCCGGAAGATATCCGAAAAGCCGGCGGAGAAGTTCTGGCGGAAGGCATCCGGCGGCTCCGTGCAGGAGAAGTGGTGCGGAAACCGGGATCTGACGGAGAATATGGAAAAATAGAATTGTTTTAAGCGAATCAGGTAAGTCCTCTGCGGGGTTGCGAATATCGGCTTGATCCAATTAAGAAAATTTCTGAAATAGTGTGAAAAGAAGCAGCTGTTAAATATTTATGTATTGTGAAGAGTATTGCCGGTCATAGCGTGAGCTGCAAAAGGTAAAAGGCGATAATGATAAAGGATTGGAGCAGGATAGAGATCATGAAAGAAAAAATCGGCATCATATCAGACACTCACGGTCTTCTGCGGCCTGAGGTACTGGAAATCTTAAAAGACTGCAAATACATTCTCCATGCCGGAGATGTCAATAAAGATGAGATCCTGGATGTACTGCGTTCCATGGGGAATCTCTATGTGGTCCGTGGAAATAATGATAAAGACTGGGCGGAAAATCTCCGCACCAGTCTAAGCTTTACCATTGGCGGCGTAAAATTTTTTATGGTTCATAACAAAAAAGACGTTGCGTGGGAGCTGGGGGACACACAGGTGGTCATCTTCGGGCATACTCACAAATATTTTGAGAAGATGATCGATGGCAGACTGTGGCTGAATCCGGGAAGCTGTGGAAGAAGTCGCTTTGGCGGAGAGGTTACCATGGCGGTGATGACTGTGGAGGATGGCAAATATCAAGTGGAAAAAATCATTTTGGCGGAAAATTCCAGGAAATGATCATACCCCTGTTTATAGATCCTTTTAGATCCTTTTATGCAGATCCGTTTCTGTAGATTACTGGAATACGCTGATGCATAAAAGGATTTTTTGTATTTTATTGGATACAATCCTTGTAATTTTGGATTTGTAGCGTATAATAAAAAAACGTTTAAAACAAAAGTGGTCTTACCACTTTTGGAAAATTCGTTTGAGCACAGAATTTGAACGCAGCTGTGTTCATGAGTATGCAGTAAAGCAAAATGTGAATATGCGCTTTACATGAATCAGGAGGGATGCAACATGAAGCATGTGCAGCAGTTCAGCATCATCCTGTTGATTTCCGTCATTGGAGAATTACTGAAAACCTTTCTTCCACTTCCGGTACCGGCCAGTGTCTATGGATTGATCATTATGCTGGTGGCTTTGCTCACAGGTATTCTGAAGCTGGATCAGGTCAAAGGTGCGGCAGATTTTCTGGTTGAGATCATGCCGGTGATGTTTGTGCCGGCTGGTGCGGGACTGATCACAGCCTGGAGTACTCTGAAACCGATCTGTGTACCGGTTCTCATCATGACGTTTATCAGCACGGTGATCGTAATGGTCGTAACAGGAAAAGTAACACAGGGAGTGATCCGTATGGGAAAGAGAGGAACTGAAAAATGATGGAATTCATAAAAAACTCCGCATTTTTCGGAGCAATGATAAGTCTGATCGCCTATGAGATCAGTCTGATCCTGAAAAAGAAGTTTAAAATGGCAATCTTTAATCCGCTTTTGATCTCGATCATCTGTGTTATCGGTGTTCTTTTGATCTTCCATATTGATTATGATGATTACAATGAAGGTGGAAAATATATCAGCTATCTGCTGACCCCGGCAACAGTCTGTCTGGCAGTGCCCCTTTATGAGCAGATCCATCTGCTGAAAAAAAATCTCAAGGCAGTGGCTGCCGGGATCTTTTCCGGAACGCTGGCCGGGCTTTGCAGCATTCTGCTTATGGCGAAATTGTTTGGCTTTGATCATCAGGAATATGTCACTATGCTTCCGAAGTCTATCACAACCGCCATCGGAATGGGTGTTTCCGAGGAGCTTGGCGGTATCGTGACCATCACCGTTGCCGTGATCATCATCACAGGAGTTCTGGGAAATATGCTCGCAGAGGTTGTCTACAAGATCGCAAAGATCGAGGAGCCGATCGCAAGAGGTCTTGGACTTGGAACATCTGCCCATGCTATCGGAACAGCCAAAGCCATGGAGCTTGGCCCGGTAGAAGGAGCCATGAGCAGCCTTGCCATTGCCGTAGCCGGATTGCTTACGGTTGTAGGAGCGTCTGTGTTTGCGGGAATGATGTAAAAGCAGATATCATAGGATTTCAAATGCCCTTTCAAAGTGTCACATTTTACAAGTCTGTCGTTTACGGCAGGCTTTTTTTGTGGATCTTAAAGACGAACATATTTTTGTATAAAATAAACAAATGTTCGGAAAAACCATATTTGTACCGTTTTATTGGACTAAAAATGAGCTATAATGCAAACATACAGAAAATATGTTTGGAAAATATGTTCGATAAATCGTGAGACGAACATAGGACAGGGAGGATGGATCTTATGTGGAATACAGAGAGCAGCAGGAAGGCAGTATTGGCAGAAGGAAGATATGTGGAAGCTGAGAACGGACATTGCGGCAGACAGAAGCTTTCCTCAGGAATGGCAATGGTACTGGGCGCACTTCTTACAATGGAGATCATGCTTGGCGGGGCGATGCTGTTTAATTTTGATTTCCGCGGAGCAGATATCGTTGCTGTTGTATTGTCATTCATGGTATTATATTTTGCAGTGGTAGCATCACTGACAGACAAGTAGCAGAACGGAGGAGAAAGGATGCCAAGGGTCTTTAACCAGAAGATTAAAATTTTATATCTGATGCGCATTTTTCTGGAGCAGACGGACGAAGAGCATCCGATGTCTGTGAAGGAGCTGATCTCCTATCTGAATAGTCTGGGGATCAGTGCAGAGCGTAAGACTGTCTATGATGATATTGAAACCCTGCGGAATTTTGGAATGGATATCCTCAACCGGCGGGAGCACCCGGCCGGTTTTTATCTTGCCAGTCGGGAATTTGAGCTTCCGGAGCTGAGACTTCTGGTGGATGCAGTACAGTCCTCCAGATGTATCACCAATGGGAAATCCCGACAGCTGATCAGGAAGCTGGAGAGCCTTGCCAGTGTTTATGAGTCCAGACAGCTGCGGCGACAGGGATTTGCAGAGAACCGTATCCGGACTATAAACGAGAATGTGTATTACAGTATTGATATGATCCAGCGTGCATTAACTGAGGACAGGCAGATTTCTTTTCAATATTGTGAATGGACTGTGGAGAAGAAGCTGCGTCCGGAGAATGAGGGAGAACGATATTCGGTCAGTCCCTGGGGACTTGTATGGCAGAATGAGGAGTATTATCTGATCACTTACGACGAGAAGTGTGGAAGGGTTAAGCAGTATCAGGTAGATAAGCTCCAGCAGATCCGTATAGAGAAGGAGGTGCGACGCGGCAGAGAATTTTTTGAGAATTATGATATAGGGGAGCTGACATCCAGGACCTTCGGGATGTTTGGCGGCAGAGAAGTAACCATATGTCTGGAAGCACATAACCGCTTGGTCGGGGTGGTGCTGGATCGGTTTGGCAGAGATATTATGATACATAGGAAGGATCCTGAACATTTCAAAACACTGGTTCGTGTAAATATCAGTGACCAGTTCTTTGGCTGGATAGCCAGTCTTGGCCCGGATGCGGTGATCGCGTCACCGGATGAGGTTCGCGATAAGTACCGGGAATTTCTTGAGAAAAGTCTTTCTAATTACAAATGATAAATATATGATAAAGAAAATCTGTATATAATAAAGATTCAGGAAAATTCACTCCTGAGTCTGCAGGTTTTCAACAGAAATAATATATAAAAAAATAAATGAAAACAGACAAAAATGAGAAAAATCATATAATAGCTGCATCTGAAATATAAAAATAATATAGATAGCATATGTAAAAAAGATAATAGACATCGCGATGCTTAAGTGCTATAATGCTTTCGACTCTTAGGAGGGAATAAATTTTGCCATTTCAGGCAGATTACGGACGGTGAAGATATGACTGTAAAAGCAAGAATGCTGAAGCTTCTGGAGCAGCACGAGAATGAACTGATATCCGGAGAGGCGGCAGCAGCAGAACTAAACTGCACACGGGCAGCCATCTGGAAAGCTGTGAAATCCCTTCGTGAAGAGGGATATACCATAGAAGCTGGACCAAACAAAGGCTATGTGCTTCGAGGAGGCAGCCGTTTATCGGAAGAAGGAATACGGCTTTACCTCGATCATCCGGATGTCCCTGTAAAAATATACAGAGAACTGGATTCTACAAACCGGGCAGCCAAGGAGGCTGCATTTTCAGGAGAAGCAGGTCATGGTGCACTGATACTGGCGCGCAGACAGAAAAGCGGAAGAGGCCGAAGAGGCCGAAGTTTTTATTCTCCTGAAAATGCAGGACTTTATATGAGTATCGTTCTAAGACCTGACCGAACTCTGAAGGAAGGACTCCTGATCACTACAGCGGCGGCAACTGCAGTGTGCCGTGCAGTGAAGAAAATCTGCGGGATCGACCTTGGGATCAAATGGGTCAATGATCTGTATTTTCATAATAAGAAAGTGTGTGGGATACTGACAGAGGCTGTTACAGACTTTGAAAGCGGGAACATTGAGTTTGCAGTTGTAGGAATTGGTTTGAATCTGTATATGCCGGAAGATGGGTTTCCTGAAGATATACAGGAAACGGCTGGAGCATTATTTGAAAACAGGAATGACGCAGAGCATATAAACTGCAGTATTCTTGTGGCGGAGATCGTCAATCAGCTTCTCATGGAAGTGGAGACTCCGGGACTTTCCAGAGAATATACAGAAAATAATATCATTCCTGGAAACATGATCGTGATCACAGACGGACAGTGTACAAGGGAAGCTTATGCAGAATCCATAGCACCAGATGGAAGGCTTCTTGTGAGAGAACAGGATGGTTCAGAAACCCTGCTTTCTTATGGAGAAGTATCTGTACGCAGGAAGTCGGATCAAGGTTAATTGAAATGAATTGTATATTTTGTATAAAAAACAGATTCTTTTTTGTGCAAAACAGGCAAAAATAATATTGACATTCTGGAAATGCGGAGTAAAATAAAGTCAACTACAAGGCGTGGTCATACCAATTATAAAAAGATACGATCAGCGCCAAGAGAAAAGGAGGGAGAAAAACGGGAGATTTATCAAGTACACTGGCAGAAGAACTAAACAGTAAGACAGCCTTTACCATTCCGGCGTTTGGTGGAATACCAATTGCAGAATGCGTGGTAGTCACATGGGTCATCATGGCGGTTCTTGTGATTCTGTCTCTGATCTTAGTTCGGAATCTCAGTGTGGAAAATCCGGGTAAGAAGCAGTTGCTTCTGGAGACCGGGGTAAGTTTTCTTCAGGATTTCTTCATGGGTATCCTTGGAGAAGAAGGCAAACAGTATGTGCCTTATTTGATGTCAACCGTAATTTACATCGGAATAGCCAATATCGCAGGCGTATTTGGTTTTACACCACCAACGAAGGACATGAATGTTACCATTGCGCTGGCGCTGATGAGCATTATTCTGATCGAGTATGCAGGCTTTCATAAAAGGGGACTGAAGGGTTTCCTGAAAAGCTTTGCGGAGCCGGTTCCGATCATGCTTCCGATCAACATTCTGGAAATAGCGATCAGACCTACATCTCTCTGCATGCGGTTGTTCGGTAATGTTCTGGGAAGCTTCGTAGTTATGAAGCTGCTGGAGTTTGTTTGTCCGGCCATTCTTCCCATACCATTCAGCCTGTATTTTGATTTCTTCGACGGATTCATACAGGCGTATGTATTTGTATTCTTAACATCCTTGTTCATTAAGGAAGCAATTGAGTAGTGAAGCGGAAGATCCGCTTGATCTAAAAATGAAAAAATTGTATTTTACAGGAGGAAAAAACTATGTTAATCGCAATTGGTGCAGCTATCGCAGTTCTTACAGGTATTGGAGCAGGTATTGGTATCGGTCTTGCAACATCTAAAGCAGTAGAAGCTATCGCAAGACAGCCAGAGGCAGAGAGCAAGATCAGTAAAGCACTTCTTCTTGGATGTGCTCTTGCAGAGGCAACAGCTATTTACGGTTTCGTAATCGGTCTTCTGATCATCATCATGCTTGGCTAATAGGTAAAGACGAGATACTAATTCAGGATTAAGAGAGGCAGGTGGACCAGGTGATTAAAATTGATATCAACCTTGTCTTTACTATTATAAACCTGATCGTTCTTTATCTTTTAATGAAGAAGTTCCTTTTCGGCCCGATCATTGGTGTTATGGAGAAGAGAAAAGCTATGATCGATGAGCAGTTTGCTTCAGCAGAGAAGACAACTACTGAAGCAAACCAGCTGAAAGGACAGTATGAGGATGCACTGAAATCTGCGAAGGAGGAATCCTTCAGTATTGTAGAGCAGGCTAAGGACGAGGCAAAAGTACAGGCAGACAGCATCGTGAAGAGAGCTAATGATCAGGCTGGTCAGATTCTTGAGAAAGCGAGAAGAGATATCAGCACTGAGCAGGAAGCTGCTATGAAAGCGATGGAAGGCAAAGTGGCTGAGCTGGCAATGGATGCAGCATCCAGAATCATGGGAAAAAAGAACGACGAAGCACAGGATATGTCCCTATATGACCAGTTTTTAGAAGGAGCAGGTGATCCTCATGACAGAGACGTCCATTAATTATGCAAAAGCATTATACGGTCTTTCTGTCCCGGGGGAGGCAATCTGCGAAACAGGAAGGATTTTTAAGAATACACCTGAGATAGGTAAGATGCTTGAAAATCCACTTGTTTCCCTCAAAGAAAAAGAACAGGTAATAGAGCGGGTTTTTCCGCAGGAAATGAAGAGTTTTCTTAAAGTAACGTGTAAGTATCAGAAGATTGACAGAATCGGAGAGATCCTTGAAGCTTATGATGCTTACAGCCGGGAACAGAAAGGAATTCTCAAGGCAGAGCTTCTTTATGTAACACGTCCTGCCGAAGAGCAGGAAAATAAGATGAAGGAGTTTCTCCGTAGCCAGTTTTCTGCCAGAGAAGTGGAACTTACCCTTACAGAGGATAAAAGCCTTGTAGGTGGATTTGTTCTCAGGGCAGGAGATCGTGAGTACGACTGGAGCCTCATCGGACGTTATAAGAAACTGAAACAGAAATTAACCCGGAGGTGAAATTGAATTGGGTGCAATAAATCCAGATGAAATCATTTCGATTCTCAAGGAAGAAATAAAGAACTATGACGAAATCAGCAAGGACCAGGAAGTAGGCACTGTCATCTCCGTGGGAGATGGTATCGCAACTGTTTATGGCATCGATCATGCCATGTACGGTGAGGTCGTGACCTTCGAGAATGGTCTGAAAGGTATGGTACAGGATGTCCGTGCCAACAGCATGGGATGTATTCTTTTCGGAAAGGATACAGGAATCAAGGAAGGCACCAAGGTTGCCAGAACTGGCAAGCAGGCAGGTATTCCGGTAGGGGATAAATTTATCGGAAGAATCGTGAACGCACTTGGTGAGCCTATTGATGGAAAGGGAGAGATCCAGGCAGAGGAATACCGCCCGATCGAGAACCCGGCTCCTGGAATCATCGACCGTAAGTCTGTAACTGTACCTCTGGAAACAGGAATCCTTTCCATTGATTCCATGTTCCCGATCGGCCGTGGACAGCGAGAGCTGATCATCGGCGACAGACAGACAGGTAAAACATCCATCGCAACCGATACGATCATCAACCAGAAAGGTAAGGATGTGATCTGTATCTATGTTGCTATCGGACAGAAAGCTTCTACCGTTGCAAAGGTAGTTTCCAATCTTGAAAAATACGGTGCAATGGAGTATACAACCGTATTCTCCGCAACAGCCAGCGACTGTGCACCGCTTCAGTATATTGCTCCTTATGCTGGTACTGCTCTTGCAGAGTATTTCATGTATCAGGGTAAAGACGTACTGATCGTATATGATGATCTTTCCAAGCATGCAGTGGCATATCGTGCATTGTCACTTCTGCTTGAGCGTTCTCCGGGACGTGAGGCATATCCTGGTGACGTATTCTATCTTCATTCCAGACTTCTGGAGCGTTCCAGCCGTCTGAGTGAAGAGGCAGGCGGCGGATCCATTACGGCACTTCCGATCATCGAGACACAGGCCGGTGATGTATCTGCATACATTCCTACAAACGTAATTTCCATCACAGATGGTCAGATCTTCCTGGAAAGTGATCTGTTCTTCTCAGGTATGCGTCCGGCAGTCAATGTTGGTCTTTCCGTATCCCGTGTTGGTGGTGCTGCACAGACCAAGGCTATGAAGAAAGCTTCCGGTAGTGTACGTATCGACCTGGCACAGTACAGAGAGATGGAAGTGTTCACCCAGTTCAGTTCAGATCTGGATGAGGCTACAACTGCACAGCTGAAATACGGAAGCTGTCTGATGGAGCTTCTGAAACAGCCGCTCTGCAGCCCGTTAAGTCTTCATCAGCAGGTAATTACTCTCTGCGTTGCGACTCACAAGCTGATGGTAGATGTAGAAAAGAAAGAGATCAAGAAATATCAGAAGGATCTTCTGGAGTACTTTGATAATGTATATCCTGAGATCGGCAAAGAGATCGAGACTACAAAGCAGCTCTCTGATGAGCTTGTAGAGAAAATCGTAAAGGCGGCAGAAGAATTCAGAGATAAGAGCAGGTAGGTGTTGATATGGCAAATGCAAAAGAAATACAGACTCGTATGAAAAGCATTCAGGACACCATGAAGATCACCAATGCGATGTACATGATTTCTTCTTCCAAGATGCAGAAGGCCAAGAAGATCCTGCAGGATACGGAACCATATTTCTATAATATGCAGGCTGCCATTGCCAGGATCCTCCGTCATATGCCGGACATTCAGCATCCTTTCTTCAGTGAGCGTCATCTTGTTCCGAAGGATGAAAGAAAGGTAGGTACCATTGTCATTACAGGTGATAAAGGTATGGCTGGTGCATACAATCATAATGTACAGAAAATGACAGAAGATTTCATGGAAGAGGTACCGGGACATCACAAGCTGTATGTCCTTGGTATGGTAGGGCGTCAGTATTTCGGCAAGAGAGATGTGGATATGGACGGCGGTTTTCATTATACCGTGCAGAAGCCGACTATGCACAGAGCACGCCTTATCACGGAAGAGATCGTACGGGCATTTCTTGAAAGAGAGCTGGATGAAATTCACATTGTCTATACACAGATGCTGAATGCGATGGCAATGGAAAATGTGAATATGCAGCTTTTACCGCTGAAAAAGGCTGATTTTAAGGTGGGTCAGATCCCGGCAGATATTTATCAGGAGGAGATCGTGTTATCTCCGTCTGCAGATGTGCTTCTGGATACTATGATCCCCAACTACCTTACAGGTGTGATCTATGGATGTCTTGTAGAGGCATATGCCAGTGAGAACAGTGCGAGAATGACAGCAATGCAGTCCTCTACAGATAGTGCGAAGGCGATGCTGAAGGATCTTTCCATTCAGTATAATCGTGCACGTCAGGCTGCGATCACCCAGGAGATCACTGAGGTTATCAGCGGTGCTAAAGCACAAAAAAGGAAGTGATGACTATGAATAAAGGTAAGATCGTACAGGTTATGGGACCTGTTGTAGACGTTGTTTTTGAAGACGGACAGCTTCCGGATATCAAGGATGCCCTTGAAGTCGAGAACAACGGTAAGAGATGCGTTATGGAGGTGTCCCAGCACCTTGGAAATAATATCGTACGCTGCATCATGCTGGGAGCCAGCGAGGGCCTGCAGCGAGACAGAGAAGTAACAGCTACCGGAAGCGGTATCAAGGTTCCGGTTGGAGATAAAACACTTGGTCGTCTGTTCAACGTTCTTGGAGATACCGTAGATGGCGGTGATTCTCTGGACGGTGAAGAGCATTGGGTCATCCATCGTGATCCGCCTTCATTTGAGGAGCAGAAACCGGCAGTTGAGATCCTGGAAACAGGTATCAAGGTTATCGATCTTCTTGCTCCATATGCAAAAGGTGGTAAGATCGGTCTGTTCGGTGGTGCCGGTGTTGGTAAGACAGTCCTTATCCAGGAGCTGATCCAGAATATCGCTACCGAGCATGGTGGATATTCTATTTTCACCGGTGTCGGTGAGCGTTCCCGTGAGGGTAATGACCTTTGGACAGAGATGAAGGAATCCGGTGTTCTTGAAAAGACAGCCTTAGTGTTCGGACAGATGAACGAGCCGCCTGGAGCACGTATGCGTGTTGCTGAGACAGGACTTACCATGGCAGAGTATTTCCGTGATCAGGAGCACAGAGATGTACTTCTTTTCATTGATAATATCTTCCGTTTTGTACAGGCAGGATCTGAGGTTTCCGCTCTGCTTGGACGTATGCCGTCCGCAGTAGGATATCAGCCTACACTGGCAACTGAGATGGGTGAGCTTCAGGAGAGGATCGCATCTACCAAGGAAGGTTCTGTTACATCTGTACAGGCAGTATATGTACCGGCCGATGACTTAACTGACCCGGCTCCGGCAACAACATTTGCCCATCTGGATGCAACAACCGTTCTTTCGCGTAAGATCGTTGAGCAGGGTATTTATCCGGCCGTAGATCCGCTTGAGTCTACTTCCCGTATCCTGGAGGCAGATATTGTTGGTGAGGAACATTACGAGGTTGCACGTAGAGTACAGGAGATCCTTCAGAAATATAAAGAACTTCAGGACATCATTGCTATTCTTGGTATGGAGGAGCTCTCAGAGGAAGATAAGCAGACAGTATTCCGTGCAAGAAAGATCCAGAAGTTCCTTTCCCAGCCGTTCCATGTAGCTGAGAACTTCACCGGTATCAAAGGTAAATATGTACCTCTGAAAGAGACGATCCGCGGATTTAAGGCGATCATTGACGGTGAGATGGATGATTATCCGGAGAACGCATTCTTTAATGTTGGAACCATTGATGATGTAATTGCAAAAGCAAAAGCCGAGGAGAACCGGCAGTAAGGAGCAGCTATGAGTGAGACATTTGGCCTGGAAATATATGCCAGCAATAAACTGGCTTATGCAGGACGTGCTCAGAAGCTTATTATCCCGGCAGTGGATGGTGAGCAGGGATTTCTTGCCCATCATGCGAATGTTGTAGCTGCCATCATTCCCGGTGAGATGCGTTTTGAGGATGCTGACGGTAATGAGTATGTGTTTGCTGTGAGCAGCGGATTTGTTGAGATGATCAATAACCGTGCCAAGCTGTTCTGCCTCAGCGTAGAGAGTCCGGACGAGATTGATATCCGCCGTGCTCAGGAAGCAAAGGAACGTGCAGAAGAGCAGCTTCGTCAGAAACAGAGCATCCAGGAGTATCATATGAACCAGATGGCACTTGCGAGAGCGATGACACGTCTTAAAGTAACACATAAGCAGTAAATTTAAATCATATAAAAAGATCCATTGTCAGGAAACTGGCAGTGGATCTTTTTTTTCTCTGTTATTTTGTGGATGAAGCAGGATCAGATTCGGTATTTTCCGGATCAGTAATGGAAGAAGTTTCAGAAGCTGTATCTTTGTCTGAGTTATCAGAAGTATGAACAGGCTTTTCTGTCAGCTGCTGATATGGACGATAGGGTTCCCAGTAATGTTCATCTTTTGTTTCGGTTTCCTGTTTCAGTTTCTTTTTCTGCTGAGTAAGAAGATAAATACCTGCAGCAATGATACCTGCAGCAATGACGATCTGCGGAAGGCTGTTGCAGATATTGTATACATAGTCGGCCATATTATTCGGTACAATGAAGTACAGAAGACTTGTGAAACGACTCCACAGGATACAGATACCAAACAGGATCAGAATCCATGCAGCTGCACTCTGATGCTTTTGTAAGAATTTTCCCATATCACCGGAAAACTGATCCATGTGAAGAATGTAATTATCCTCTACAGAGTAGAATTCTTCTTCTGACAGGGATTTCAGATTATGGACATTAAAAAAACTATAGAACCATATCACCGGGAGAAACATGGCCAGCCATCCAAGACCGGTTATGGATGCCAGTGCGATCGATCCCCAGAACAGTAGCATAATGCTAAGTCCCTGTTTTTTAAATCCCATGTACATTTCCCCGGCACCGGGGATCAGGGAAAAGATAAATACCCAGAAACCATGTTTTTGTTTTTTCATAAATTTACTTGCCTCCGTTTATAATTTTATTCGTAAGATCGTTCAGATTATTACTGATCTTCTGAGAATGTTCACTGAGCTGGGAACCTACCTGCATGGAAAGCTGGTTTAGGCCGGAACCAATGTCAAGGGATGAAGAAATCTTAACTTTTGTTTCCGGTGAAGGATGAAGAGCCGTAAAATCTGTCTGAGATACAGAAAAAAGCATGATCAGCGCAACACCCATGCCTACGGCAGTCCGTAAGCCTGCACAGAGAAGCTTCATCCAATAAGCAGTTTCATGTATTTTTCTGGAAGCCTGAACTTCCGGAGAAGCTGCTTTTTTCAGAATTTCATCCTGCAGATAGGATGGAGCATACTCAGAAGCGGCATCCTCATTCTGAAGAAGTTCATCCAGACAGAAGTCACATTGCTCCATATGCTCCAGAAAATGGATCATTTCATCCGTATTCATGGTTCCGTCCTGGAATTTCTGTAATTCATCCTGTGGTATGTGCATCTAATCACTCCTTTCCAGCAGTGCTTTCAGCATAGATCTGGACCGGTAGATCTGCGTCTGGACTGTTTTGATATTTTTATTCTGCGCTTTTGCAATTTCTGCGGCGGTTTTTTCTTCGCAGAAATGCTCAAGGGCAACCTCCCTGTAGGGGCTTTTCAGCGCTGCACATAAATGCCGGATCCGATCCTTGAAATCTTTGTCCAGAAATGCCTCCTCCGGGGAAAACTCTTTATCATGGAGCTGTTCAAAATAGGTGTCCTCTGTGGGAATGGTACGTCTGCCAGCTGCTTTCAGATGATCCAGACATTTTCTGACTGCGATCTTGCTGAGCCAGGCTTTTTCGTAGGTGCCATCAAAACGGGAGAGATTTTTGTAGGCGGAAAGAAAAACATCCTGTGTCAGATCCTCGGCGTCAAAGGGATTGCCCACCGATTTCAGACAAATGGAAAATATTAAGTTTTGGTATGTATGTATCAGATATTCCAGATATTCTTCCCGTGTAATGCAATCAGCTCCCTTCTCTTCCCGCTTCATTTATTATAACGCGGAACCTGAAGGAAAGCCTTCAGCTTTTATAGAAAAATATGTAAATCATTGGATAAATGCCGTTTTTATATAGCGGGGAGAGAAAATTTGGTCTATACTATAAGTCGTCAAAGCAGAGATGCAGAAAGGATGAGACAAATGACAGAGACGAAACGTTTATATTATGAAGATGTATATAAAAAAGAATTTACAGCCAAAGTCCTGGAGTGCAGAGAAGCAAAAAAAGGTTTTCATATCATTCTGGATGAGAGCGCTTTTTACCCGGAGGGCGGCGGACAGCCAAGCGATACCGGATATCTCAACGATGTGAAAGTAAAGGAAGTGCATGAAAAGGAGGGAGAACTTCTTCATTATACAGATCAGCCGATGGAAGCCGGAACAGAAGTACAGGGACGCATCGATTGGGCAAGAAGATTTGATCTGATGCAGCAGCATTCCGGTGAGCATATGGTGAGCGGACTGATCCATGAGGCTTACGGATATGATAATGTAGGCTTTCATATGGGAAGCGATACCATTACCATAGATCTTAATGGCCCGTTGGATGAGGCGCAGCTTGCTGAGATCGAGCGGAAAACAAACCAAAAGATATGGGAAGATACGCAGATAAAGATCATATATCCTACAGCGGAGGAACTGGAAAAAATCGACTACCGAAGCAAAAAAGAGCTCACCGGTCAGGTGCGGATCGTAGAATTTCCAGGGGTGGATATCTGTGCATGCTGCGGAACTCATGTGACACATACCGGAGAGATCGGAATGGTGAAACTTCTTTCCGTGGAAAAATTTCGTGAAGGTGTCCGTATTGAGATGATCTGCGGAAAACGTGTGCTGGATTATCTGAACATGGTCAATGACCAGAACCACCAGATTTCTGTAAAGCTTTCCGCAAAAATGGATAAGACTGCGCAGGCAGTGGAACGCCTTCAGGAAGAGAATTTCCGACTGAAAGGACAGGTTGGGCAGCTGGTAGACGACATGTGCCGGAAAGAGGCAGAGCGTTATGCAGGAAGCGGAAGCGTTCTCATCTTTATGGATGGAATGGATGCAGACAGTGTGCGGAAGCTTGCAGATGCGGTGACGCAGACCTGCCAGGGCTGCTGTGCGGTATTTTCCGGAAATGCAGACGGAAGCTACAAGTATGCAATGGGCGAAAAAGACGGCGATCTCCGTCAGTTTACAAAAGAGATGAATGCGAAATTAAACGGACGCGGAGGCGGAAAGCCGTTCTTTGTACAGGGGTCGGTGCAGGCATCTGAGAAAGAGATCCGAAACTTTTTTGAGCAGTGATGAAAATGTTTGGGGAATGTCATGCACATATATTTCTCAATGGCTATGATTACCGGAAAGCCGTTGAGACACAGAAAAACGGGCCCCGGGATGCACTGATCCGTGCTCATTTTGAGGAATACCGGAAAAGAGGAATCCGTTTTGTGAGAGACGGAGGAGATCATTACGGTGTGTCAAAACGGGCTGCCAGACTGGCCCCGGAATATGAAATTGACTATCGCACACCGGTTTTTGCCATTTATAAAGAGGGTCATTACGGGAAGATCGTTGGAAAAAGTTTTTCAGACATGAAGGAATATCACAGAAGAGTTCTGGAAGCTGCCGCTGAAGGTGCGGATTTTATCAAGATCATGACTACAGGGCTTCTGGATTTTGCAGACCACGGAAAAATTACGGGAACGCCGCTTTCAGCAACGGATGTGAAAGAAATGGTACATATTGCTCATGAAGAGGGATTTGCCGTGATGAGCCATACAAATGGATGCTATGGCGTACAGGCAGCAGTGGAGGCTGGTGTTGACAGTATTGAGCATGGGAACTATATGGATGATGAGACGATTTCCATGCTGGCAGACAGCGAAAGCGTGTGGGTTCCGACACTTGTAACTGTGCGGAATCTTAAAGGCTGCGGCAGATTTGAAGATACGATCCTTGCATCTATTATAAAGGCAGGCGAGCAGAATCTGAAGAAAGCTTTTGAAAAGAAGGTTCATGTGGCAGTAGGAAGCGATGCCGGTGCATATCAGGTTCTTCACGGCCAGGGTGTACAGGATGAAAGCAGAGCTTTTTTTGATATACTGGGTGATACGCAGGCAGTACGAAGCTGGATGGAAGATGGAGAAAAAAGGATCCGTACCATCTTCCGTCACGGGTCTTCGAATTTAATACAGGTATAAATATTGGAGGTGCGTGATTTCGCAGGGTTGAAAGTAACCCGGAGATCGGCACCTTCTTCCATTCCGCTTGAGGAAAGGTCCGGAACGTTTTCACGGCTGCAGAGGATCTTTACGCCGTCGTATGTCTGGAGCAGCACGGTATTGGCGGTTGTGCCCAGGATCGTGCCGGTTACAGTAGAAGTAATGTTGCGTACTGAAAGTATGTCCGGATCCTCCCCGGTGATTCCACGGATCTTCATGCCGCTGGTGGATTCACCATTAAATTTACCGGTATAGATAATGTTTACATAAGATCCCGGAGCCATTCCTCCTTTGAAATATACAGGAACCGAGGAAAGTGAAACAGTCAGTTCCGATCCTGTGGTCTGCGGAATGACAGTCATTGTGCCGGTGCTGACATTTACGATCTTTGCACGGAGATGCTGCTCTTTTTTTTTCGGTTCAGGGGAAGGCGTAGGAGTTGCTGCAGGTACTTTCAGTGGATCCGTATCGGAGACACTGATCACTTTTGTGAAGCTGCCGTCATACTGCTTGTCACCCACGAGGGTTTCGTTGATGAATTTACCGCGAAAATGGACATAGACCCACTTGCCGGCCTTGATGCCTTTTTTGTAGTATTGTCTGACTCCGGTGACAGGGAAGGTTACGGTATTTCCCTTTTCTGTAACTATCACAAGGGCATTGGAGGTGAGTGATTTCACTTTGCCCTTTAAAGTGCGGTCCTCCAGAGGAGTTTCATTATGATATTTGTCGGTTATTTTGATGGGGGAAATGGCGCTGATATCTGTTCCGGAAAGCTGTCCCTGGTAGATCACACTGACCTGATCACTGGATACAACGCCGTATTTGCATTCAAGCCTTGTCTGGGAAACATCAAATACATAGGTTTCTCCATTGCTGGAAATCGTCAGGTGTGTACCGTCAAAATCCAGCAGTGTGCCGGTAAGCTCATCCATATAAACACGTTCTTCCGTGGAAGGCTCCTGATCTTCCTGTTCTGTGGAATCTGAAGCAGTAACGTCTGAAATTTTATCCTGAAGAGAAATAATATGATCATCGATCTGATCATTGCTGCAGCCTCCCGCAAAAAGGGAAAGGCCGAGAATCATACATGCAGCAGACAGTTTTTTCATTTGTGTCCTCCGACCCGGGATAACGGTCAGTCCTGTTTATCTGTAAGATCATGGGTTTCCGACGCCGGTATAAAGTCAAAGATCTGGCGGAAAGAATCCCATTGCTCACGGCTGTCGATTCCATGGTTGATCAGACCCGTGCATTCAGTACAGGCATTGGTATCCAGATAATTATCGTAATAAATATGATAGGGATTTTGGGTGTTTTTTTCCTGCGGATCGTTCATCGGATCAGTCTCCTTATTGATTGATAAGGATCAGTATATGAAGGCAGGAAAGATTTTATACATATTAAGGGTATTATAGCAAAAAGATTTTTTGATTTCTACAGGGATTTACGGAAAATCCATGCATTTACTGAAAACGTGTTCCTACAGGCTGAACACGGAACCAGTAGGTATAGGAATACTGAAATCCAAGAGAGCTGTAAAGCTTTTCTGCGGAAGTATTGTTTTTTACCACCTGAAGATAAGCGTGGCTGGCGCCTCTTTTTTTGCCCTCATTGAGAAGACCGGTACAGATCTGACGGGCATATCCTCTGCGGCGATAATCTTCACGCACATGAATGGCATAGATACCGATGTAGTCGCGATCCAGGATTCCAAGACCTGTGGCAATGATCTCGCCGTTTTTTGTTATGGAAGCGCAGACAGTTTCCTTAAGAATGGCACGGTACATGGAAGGAACGACACTTCGATGGATCGGATTTGTAGTTCTTTTCAAGTCAAAAAGGCTGTGGATCCAGAAATCAGGAATTTCATTGGAAAAAAGCACATCGGTGACAGACGCATCCAGAACGGCATTGTCCAGGTCTACAGTCATAACATTTGTTATGTGCTGAACGGAATAGCCCCTGTTTTCCAGCATATAGTCAAAATCCGGGGATACAAGGGGGCTGATCTTAAAGATCGCAGGAGTTCCCAGACGCTTATAGACCTGTTCGCAGTAGGGGATTTTTTCGCGCCATGGAAGTGTGGAGGTTCCGAACTGTTCCACACTGTTGGTCCTGTGCGTATAGAAATAAGAAAAACGTAAGATCCATCCGTCATAAAGTTCCATTTTATGGGAAGGCCATGCGTTCAGTGACATATCTTCGATTTTTTTGATCGTTGTTTCCATAGTATTACCTTTCTGATATGATCAATTTATAAAGTTTATCTGCCAGGATCCGATGCCCCTGTGGTGTGAGATGGATACCGTCAGAAGTTATTGATGCAGGCCCGGACCGTGCAGCTTCCTGATCCAGATCGTTCTGCAGCGGGAGAAAAACGGCGCCATGATCCTGACTGATCTTTTTAATATGCATGGACATCTGTGAAAGAAGGGGAGCCCAGGAAGCGTAGCAGCGTGGCCATGGAAAAACAATTCCTTCTTTCTGTTATACCGGGCGGATCATTATCCGCAGTCGATTATTTTCGTATTGGTGCTTTGATAGTAGCACTTACACCAGCAGTGGTCAAGCGTACGAAATACCGGAAAATGGGTAAAAAACGAATAAACGTGAAAAACATGAAAATTTTTTTAAAAAATTAAAAAAAGTACTTGCATTTTGAAAGAAAGTGTTATATACTAACGAAGTCGGTTGAGGGAAACAACAAAAAACGAAATCAAACGACAGAAACAAAAGAATATGGCCAGTTGGTCAAGGGGCTAAGACGCCGCCCTCTCACGGCGGAAACACGGGTTCGATTCCCGTACTGGCTATTAACTGAAAGCAATCAGAACATGTTTCTGGTTGCTTTTTTGTTTATGATCACAAATGGGGATTTTGGGAGGTTTTACTATGATCATTGATAATGTGTATGTTTTTACATCGGACAAAGCATTTGTAAAAGGCGGGATTATCCTGGATGGGGATAAGATCCGACAGGTTTATGAAGAAAAGGATGCGCCGCAGCTTAACGGGGATGTTCTGGACGGAAAAGGCTGCTACGCCATTCCGGGACTGATCGATCTGCATTTTCATGGATGCAAAGGAGATGATTTCTGCGACGGAGACAAGGCTGCGATCGGAAGGATCGCGGAATATGAGGCATCGGTAGGAGTTACAGCGATTGCACCGGCTACTATGACTTTACCGGTAGAGGAACTGGAGCAGATCCTCCATACAGCTGCAGAATATAAAAAAGAAACAAAGGACTGCCGTAAGGCGGATTTTCTGGGGATCAATATGGAAGGGCCTTTTATCAGCCCGGCGAAAAAAGGGGCACAGGACGCGAGGAATATCCTGCCATGTAATGTGGAAATCTGTGACCGTTTTTTAAAGGCCTCGGAAGGTCTGGTAAAATTTATAGGGATTGCACCTGAAGAAAGTGAGCATGCAGCAGAATTTATCCGGGAAGTTCATGAAAGGGTCAATGTTTCTCTGGCACATACCAATGCAGATTACGATACAGCAATGGAAGCATGCAGAGCAGGGGCAAACCATGCAGTCCATCTGTATAACGCAATGCCTGCGTTTACGCATCGTGCACCAGGTGTCGTAGGGGCTGTTTTTGATAATAAGGATGTTATGGCAGAGATCATCTGTGACGGGATCCATATCCATCCGTCTGTTGTTCGATCTACCTTTCAGATGATGGGAGCTGACAGGATGATCCTGATCAGCGACAGTATGAGAGCTACCGGTATGCCGGACGGCCAGTATACACTGGGCGGACTGGATGTTAAGGTTGTGGGAAGACTTGCCACGCTGGTATCTGACGGTGCGATCGCAGGATCTGCCACAAATCTGATGGATTGTATGCGTACAGTTGTTAAAAAGATGGATCTTCCGCTGGAAACAGCCGTGGCCTGCGCGACTATAAATCCGGCCAGAAGCCTTGGGGTGGAAGAACAGTACGGATCTCTGGAAGCAGGTAAAAAGGCTCATGTGGTACTGCTGGATCGTGATCTGGAACTGAAAGCAGTGATCAAGGACGGAGTAAAGATCCGATAAGCTCATAGAAGATAAAGCGATAAAAAATAAAAAGATAAAAAGAATTTCAGGAGCAGATGACAGCAAAATTCGTGTCAGAATTTGTCGAACGAAAATGCTGGACAAAATGCTCCTGAAATTCTATAATTAATTTCACCAGAGATCTTCTGGTATCGATCACCGCCAGGTCAGGCGGGAAATCCCATTTTTATCATAACTGAATAAACATATATTTTAAGAAGGAAAGGGGGCGTGTATGTTTCTTTATGGAGAATTATCCGTGGTGATATCTGCGATGGCGGTCTGGATGGATTTTAAAGATGCATCTGTAGACAATGGATGGATCCTTTTTTCTTTTATGATCGGTTTCCTGATCCAGATCACAGAAAACGGGCCGAAAGGTGGAGTGATCTTTCTGGCAGGAGTGGCCGTGCCGGTGCTTCTTTTGGGAATCCTTTTTATATTCCATATGATCGGCGCCGGAGATATCAAGCTTCTGTGCGCACTTGGCGGGATCATGGGGCCGCGGACAGTTATGGAATGTATTGTTTATTCTCTGCTTGCAGGTGCAGGCATTTCTCTGGCAATTCTTATTTCTACAGGCGGTATCCGCCGACGATTCCTTTATTTATATCAGTATATGAATGAGTTTTACTGTACCGGTGAGATACGTCCTTATTACAGAAAGGGGATGAGCTTTCCGGAGAACTTTCATTTTACGGTACCCATATTTTTGAGTGCGGTGCTTTATGCAGGAGGTGTGTATTGAAGAAAAACATATTTGCAGTCTGTGATCTGGAGGTGGATTATGCTTTCAATTTTATGGATTATCTGAACCAGAAAAAGAATCTTCCGTTTGAGATCCAGGCATTTACCACGGCGGAAAGTCTCATTGCCTACGGAAAAGAAAATCATATTGAGTTGCTGCTGATTTCCGATAAAGCAATGCGAAAAGAAGTCCGTGACCTTGGTATCGGAAAGATCATCATTCTTTCAGAGGGTGTGCATCCTCCGGAGCTGGATCAGTATTCAAGTGTGTATAAATATCAATCTTCCTCAGATGTGATAAGGGAGGTGATGGCCTGCTATGGAGAAGAGAAGTCTCTTGATCCGGTAACTTTTCCTGTGTTGAAAAAGACAATGGAGATCATCGGTGTTTTTTCTCCTCTTGGCAGATGTCTGAAGACATCCTTTGCACTTGCGTTGGGACAGATACTGGCGAAAGAACGTGCCGTTCTTTATCTGAATCTGGAATCCTATTCTGGTTTTGAAGAACTTCTTGGGAAAAAATTTCCGGCTAATCTGAGTGATCTGTTTTATTATGTTCGCCAGGGAAATGAAAACCTGATTCATAGAATGAACGGAATGATCCAGACAGTAAACAATCTGGATTTTATACCGCCTGTAAGAACACCTTCAGATATCCGGACCGTGGACTGGGAAGACTGGGAGCGGCTGTTGCAGGAGATCGTACTTCACAGTTCCTATGAAGTGCTGATCCTGGATATGGGAGAAAATGGAGATGAGGATTTCCGGCTTCTGGAAATGTGCAGAAAAATCTATATGCCGGTTTTGAATGACACACTTTCTGTCTGTAAGGTGACACAATTCGAAAATCTTCTGCGTATCTGGAATAAAGAAAAGATCCTGGAAAAAACAGAAAAGGTGCATCTGCCCTTTCATATGGATAGGATCTCTTCTGACGCTTACGTAGAACAGCTGGTCTGGAGTGAACTGGGAGATTATATCCGTGAGCTTTTGAGAAAGGAGCGGTCATGAACAGAGAAAAATTCCGGGAAATGTATGATCTGCTCATGGAACAGCTGGATGTTTCCAGAGAGCTGTCCGATGATGAGATCCTGGGGGTGATCGATGAACTGATATTAACTCAGGCAAGGGAACTGTTTCTTTCACTGAAGGAGAAAGTAGAGCTCAGACAGGAGCTGTTCTGTTCTGTGCGCAAGCTGGATGTTCTGCAGGAACTGATCGATGATGAAAGTGTTACGGAGATCATGGTAAATGGTCCGGATCATATTTTTGTGGAACGTGGAGGAAAACTGACCAGATGGAATAAGGTCTTCACGTCAGAAGAGAAGCTGGAGGATGTGATCCAGCAGATCGTAGGGCGCTGTAACCGGGTTGTCAACGAGTCCATGCCCATTGTAGATGCAAGGCTGGAAAACGGAGCACGTGTGAATGCAGTGGTTTATCCGGTTGCTCTGAATGGTCCGATCCTGACGATCCGTCGTTTTCCGGATGATCCTATCACAATGGAAAAACTGATCGCTTTTGGAAGCATCACCGAAGAATGTGCACAGTTTTTAAAAAAACTTGTTCAGGCAAGATATTCTATTGTGATCGGTGGAGGTACAGGCAGTGGAAAAACAACATTCCTTGGAGCTGTTACAGAATATATTCCAAAAGATGAGCGCCTGATCACCATTGAAGATAATGCGGAGCTTAAGATCCGGGGAATTGATAACCTGGTATGTCTGGAGGCAAAAATGGCCAATATGGCGGGCGCGGTGTCAGTAACGATCCGAGATCTGATCCGGTCAGCCCTTCGAATGAGACCGGATAGGATAATTGTAGGGGAAGTCCGTGGAGGAGAGGCAGTGGATATGCTGCAGAGCCTGAATACGGGACATGATGGAAGCCTTTCAACACTTCATGCAAACAGCAGTCAGGATATGCTTTCCCGAATTGAAACGATGACATTGATGGGGATCGATCTTCCCCTGGAAGCAATCCGAAGGCAGATCGCTTCCGGGGTAGACATTCTGGTACATCTCGGGCGTATGCGGGATAAAAGCAGAAAGCTGCTGGAAATCACAGAAGTATGTGGATTTGAAAACGGAGAGATCCAGACCAGGCCGCTGTATCGCTGGGAAGAAGGAAAGGGACTTGTAAAAACCGGAGAACTTTTGCATTGTGAAAAAATGAAACGGGCAGGAATCAGACTATGAAAGAGCGGAAAGGAAAGAATCAGAAATGGAGATCTACGAGGAAAGATTACAGGATGTATCATTTTACGGGGAAGGAGACCGCAAAGTATCTTCTGGAGGGAGCTGCCGTATGCGTTGCAGCCGACTATCTGTTTTATCAGAGCCTTCCTGTGTTGCTGTTTATGCTTCCAATACCAGTGCTTTTTCTGAAAATGCAGAGGAAAAAATGCACTGCACGGCAGCAGAGGGAGCTGAATTACCAGTTCCGGGATGCTCTGACGGCCATGAATGTGGCGGTACAGGCCGGCTATTCCGCGGAGAATGCGGTGCGTGCCAGTGTAAAGGATCTGGGGAGACTTTATGAAAAGGGAAGTGATATCCTGGATGAATTTCGGTATATCGAAAGCCAGCTGCGTCTGAGTGTTCCGGTGGAAGAGCTGTTCCTGGATCTGGGAAAACGCAGCGGAGTGGAAGATATTGAAAATTTCGCAGCAGTATTTTATACAGCAAAAAGAACAGGCGGGGATATGACGCAGGTGATCCAGAAAGTAGCCAGAATGCTTAGTGATAAGATCGAGGTAAAAAAAGAGATCGAGGCAACGCTGGCCGCAAAGAAATCGGAACAGATGGTTATGAGTATCATGCCGGCCGGTATCATCTGCTATCTGAAACTGACTTCGCCGGGATTTTTGGATGTACTTTATGGGAATCCTTTCGGAATCTGTGCCATGACAGTTTGCATGGTGATCTATGGCTTGTCTTACTGGCTGGGTGTGAAGATTGTAGACATAGAAGTGTAGGTGAGGATAATGTGGATACATATTTTGATATTTATGGTGATCCTTGGGGTGTTTCTGGCAGGAAAAATGGGGCGGCTGCCTCCGGAAGCCGGAAATCCGGAAGAAAAGAAACTGTTTATACGGATAGCGCTTACCGGAAATATCATCGGTATGCTCCTGACATTTCAAAGTGGCGGAGATAAGGTTTATTCATCCGGATACCGTATGGAAAAAGAGGAGACAGGTGCTTATGAAGAGAAATTCAAAGTATCTGTAGACGGAGAAGAAGCCGGTTCCCTGTATGTGCAGGTGCCGGAAAAAGAAACAGAAGGATCCGAAGAAGAACCGGAAACAGAACTTAGCGAAGAACAGCAGCGCGAGAAAGAGCTGCAGGACATGATCGTACAATATAATCAGAAAAAAAACGATCCGCAGTACTATTATCTTCCAGATGAATGGAATGGAAAACATCTTGAATGGGAGCAGCCAAAAGACAAAACAGGAAACCTGCTTTCAGCTCTTGGTCTGGCAGCAGCGGCAGCAGCTGTCATTGCAAAAAAACGGGAAGAACAGAATGCTCAGATAAAAAGAAGAGAACAGATGCTGATGGATTACCCAGGACTGATCATGAAATTTACCCTTCTGGTGCAGGCAGGCTTAACTGCCAGAAAAGCGTTCCAGAAAATAGCACTGGATTACGGAAAGAGAGAAGATGGTAAAAAACGTGAGGCTTACGAAGAAATCCGAGTAGCCTGTTATGAGATGGACAGTGGGATTTCCGAAGCAGAGGCTTACCGGAGATTTGGAGAACGGTGCGGACAGGTAAAGTATAAAACTCTGTCAACACTACTGATCCAGAACCTCCAGAAAGGAAGCAGGTATCTGGCCGATCTGCTGGAAAAGGAATCCGTGGAAGCCTGGGAGGAGCGAAAAAGAAAAGCAAGAGTGCTGGGAGATACAGCAGCAACAAAACTGCTTCTTCCGATGGTCTTGATGCTCCTGGTGGTGATGGCGGTGATCATGCTTCCGGCATGCCTTTCCTTTTACGGAGGGTAGGACTGGAGAACAGAGAAAGGAAATGTGAGGTGACAAATGAAAATATGTGGAAGTATGTAAAAGAATTTGCGATGGAAGAGGATGCGGTGGGTGTTGTGGAGATCATCCTGATTCTGGTGGTTCTGATCAGTCTGGTCATCATCTTTAAGGAACAGCTTACAGCACTTGTTAAAAAAATCCTTACAAAAATCACAAAACAAAGCAACACGATCTGAAAATGAGAAAAAACGGTGATATCTGCTGATATTTCCGTTTTGGAAAGGAGAGGTACCCCTTGGCAGGAAATGTGAAAAAAGGCAGCATTACGATCTTTCTGGCTCTGATCTTGAGCCTGGTTCTTTCTCTTGTGTGTGCCAGCATTGAATCTGTACGCATGGCAGCTGCCAGGACACAGATACTTAACAGTATGGATATTGGCTTATATTCCTTATTTGGACAGTATGACCGAACGCTTTTGGAAGATTATGAGCTGTTTGCACTGTATGCAGGTGGAAAAGAAGAACTGGATATGGCTTCTGTATATGATGATTTTCAGACTTATATGAAACCTGTATTGAAACAGAACAGTCAGAAACTGGAGCTTCTTCAGGGCGGATTCAATGGTTATCAGCTTCTGAGCGACGGAAAAGGCGAGATTTTTTACCAGCAGGCTGTTCAGTATATGCGTGAAACTCTGGGAAGCCAGGGGGTACAGACTCTTCTCGGAAAACTGAAGGATCAGGAAAAGAAGACAGAGGATGCAGAGAAAAAAGGAGAACAGGCAGAAAATAAAGGAACGTTGGATTCCTATGATTCTGCTATTACGGACGCCGCGCAGAAGAGCGAAGAAGCAAAAAAAGAACAGGAACAACAAAAAAAACAGGGAGATTTTTCGGATGCAGGAAATGGGGATGATTTTACCGGTGGTGTTGATGAAAGCGTGGAAAATCCTATTCCGATCATCAGAAGAGTCCGTAAAATGGGACTTCTTGATCTGGTAGTACCATCCGAACGGGGAATATCGGATGCGGTTACAGACAGAAAAAGCCTTACATCCGGAAGAAAGCTCCAGACAGGACTAATGTTGGATACGGATATACGATCCGATAATTCGTATACGTCCGGAATATTGTTTGGACAGTATCTGCTAAAGAAACTGGGAAATTATCGAAGACCCGCAGCGGCGGGGTTGAATTATCAGGTGGAATATATTCTTGGAGGGAAGAACAGTGATCGGGAAAATCTGAAGTCCGTGGCAGGAAAACTTCTGGTGATCCGTCAGGGGGTTAACATGGCGTATCTGCTTTCAGATGGTGGAAAACGGATACAGGTCGAAACACTGGCGCTGGCGATTGCATCAGGTTTTCTGATCCCACCGGCGGCAGCAGTGATCGAAGCGGCACTGATCTTTTGCTGGGCATTTGCGGAGAGTATTCTGGATGTCCGGGAACTTTTTGCAGGAGGACATGTACCTCTTATAAAAAACTCCTCAGACTGGCAGCTGTCTTTGAGTAATCTGCCCAATATCCTGGACAAACTGGATTCTTCGAGAAAGGATGCAGGGAATGGAATGTCTTATGAGGATTATCTTCAGGTTCTGCTTATGGCGAAAGGAAAACAGGATAAAGTTCTGAGAGGAATGGACATGATCGAGTGCTCTGTACGTGAAAAGGGAAAAAGACCAGGTTTTCGGATGGATCACTGCATCACTGCCATGGAAGCGTCTGCAGATGTAAAAGCAAACAGACGGAAAATATTTACAGTTACGCGTCAGTATATGTATGAATAGAAAGAGAGGTGTACAGGGATGCTTTTTCAGAAAGAAAAAGAAGATAAAAATCAGATAAACAGACTGGATCAAAAAAGAGAAAGGCGCTCTCGAAGAGCTTTTTTCCTGCTTTCCCCGATAAGCCGGAAAACGCTTTCTGGAAAAGTATCCCTGTGCACCTTTCTGAAAAAAGCAAGTCTCACTCTGGAGACTGCGATGGCTTTGCCGCTGTTTTTTTTCGGAGTGCTCACGCTGCTTTCTTTTATGGATATTTATAAGGTACAGACGGAGCATCTGACCGGCTTGTGCCAGAAAGCAAAGGAAGCAGGTATGTATGCGTATGGTGCCGGCGGTTCAGGTACAGAAACGATCACATTGCCGGACGTATATTCCTATCAGCCCATAGGCGGTCTGATCCCGCTTCCTAAAATATGGTTTCACAATACGATAAAGGTCCATACGTGGAATGGTGTGGTATACGAAAATGGAAAGGATACAGTGGAGAGCCAGCCTATGGTGTATGTGACAGAATCAGGAAGTGTGTATCACAGAAAATTGGGGTGCAGTTATCTGAATCTGTCTGTTCAGCAGATATCAGGCTCTTCGGTTAAAGCTTTAAAAAATGCATATGGAGAAAAGTATCAGGCCTGTGAGCTGTGCAGTCGTGGGCAGGAACCGGCCGGAGTGGTATATATCACAAAAAAGAGTAACCGTTTTCATAACAGGGAAAGCTGCAGCGCATTGAAACGATCTGTACGGATGGTGAAAGAAACTGAGGTTTCCGGTGAAATGAGTGCCTGCGGGCGATGTGGCTGAAGGGAGAGATCATGAGCAGTGTAAAAATTTGCATGACTGTACTTCTTGGAATTAATACATGGACAGATATCCGAAAAAAAGAAATCTGTTTACCGGTGCTTTTTATTTTTCTGGCAGGCGGGATCCTGTGGCGGATCAGGCAGGGGCTTCTCTGGCCGGCAGGGATTATTTCCATGGGAATCGGAGTATTTATAATTTTGATCGCTTTGATCAGCGGAGGAATGGTCGGATTTGGAGACGGATTGCTGATACTGACAATGGGCTCTGTGTTGGGAGCCGGAGAACTGGCAGGGATCCTCTGTGGGGCATTATTGTTGTGCGGAATCTACTCAGGCATTGAGTATCTTATGCTAAAAAAGAGTCGAAGTGAGGAAATTCCTTTTGTACCGTTTCTGTTGATCGGATATTTGGGAGGGATATTTTTGTGAGAAAAATAAAAAAGGGGAGCTTTACAATAGAAGCTGCATTGCTCATGCCTCTGGTGCTTATGATACTGATCGGAGTGCTGTATCTGGATTTTTTTGTACATGACAGAGCATATCTCACTGCGGCAGCTTATGAGGCAGCAGTCAGCGGCAGTATGGAAGGATATAAAAAGAAAGGGAACATATATGAAAAGGCGGATATACAGGGAAGAATGCTGGGAGATATCGGGCTTCCGGGAGGAGAGAATCTGAGCATGCAGACAAATGCAGGAAAAACTGTGAAAGTAACTTACAGACTGGAAGTACCTGCCGGGTTCCTGGGGCAGAAATGGAAACTGGAAGTCAGTGGTAAGGCAAAGCCTCTGCGGCCTGTGGGATGGATCCGCAAGGTAAAAGGAACTGTGGATATGCTGGGAGAGGTGACGCCATAAAATGAGAACGGAATATAAAAGAGATATGAATCATAATTATCTGATCCTGACAGGAGATGAGAGAATCGATACAGATTCTTACCAGGTAAGGATGATCGTGGCCAATGCTGTGCCTGATCTTCTTCAGTGTCGGATACAGGGAATCGACGGAAAATTCATGGTGTATTATGATATAACTTCCAGGCATTCCATGACTGCGCTTTTTGAGGAAAAAAAGATGGATCTGGAGTCGCTTCAGGTGATACTGGGAGGCTTTATACAGATCATGGAAGAAATGTCCGAGTATCTTTTGAATCCCTGTCAGCTGATCCTGGAACCGGAATATATCTATCTGGATGCGGAAAGAAAAAGTGTCCGATTTTGTTATCTTCCGGGATTTCATGGGGAAATACAGAAACAGTTTCAGAGTCTTGCGGAGTATATCCTTCCAAAGCTGGATCATGAAGACGGAAAAGCGGTTATGCTGGGATATAATGTATACAGACGTGCACTGGAGGACAGCTTTCATCTGGAATACATCAAGGAAGAGTTATATAAAATATGTAACAGCGACGAGGAAGATTTTTCTCCATATGAAAAAAAGAAAACAGTGGTCCAGGAAGAAAACAGGATGACAGAGGAGGAAAAAGCAGAGGATCTGTGGCAGGTGGAAGGCTGGGAAAGAGCCAGTGTGTCCGGAAATGAAAAACAGAAAAAATCTTCAGCGGACTCACAGAAGCGGAAAACAAACAAAATATGGAAGCCAGTGGCTGGATTTGGTGCAGCATTGGTGCTTCTTCTAGGAATTACGGCAGGAATGGCCGGCGGATATATTCCAAGAATAAGCAAAGAAATTTTTCTTCTGGGAATTCTTGCAGCAATGATACTGGGGATGCTGAGCTATATTCTGATCAAAAAAGTCTGTGGAAAAAAGAAAAAACTGGATACGCCGGTGCCTGAACAGAAATATGGTGCGGCGGAAAAAGAGGTAGCTGTATATGCTGAAGATCAGAAAGAATCTGGTGCGCTGTCCGGGTGCAATGCCGATGACAGCAGAAAAGAACTGGAACAGATCAAAAAAAATATTCCGACAAAAGCGGAAGATTTTTTAGATGGATTTGGTGAAACGGTAGTTCTTTCTGCAGGTGCATCCAAAGGTCCTGCTACATTGGTGAGCCGGGAACCGGGGGAATTGGCTACCATTTATCTGGAAAGAGATATCACAGTGATCGGAAAACTGGAAACTGCGGCGGATGCAGTGATCAATATACCAACTGTCAGCAGAATCCATGCCAAGATCCGAAAAAGGGAGGGGGCATATTATCTGGCAGATCTGAACTCCAGAAATGGGACTTCTGTAAATGGACAGCTTCTGAAAACAGGAGAAGATTACTTGCTGGAGGATGAGGATGAAGTTGATTTTGCACAGGCCCGTTATATTTTTTTGAAATAACAGAGCGAAAAATCCGGTTTTGTATCGTATTAATATAGGGCCGTAGGTTGTCCGCCTGATGAAAATCTGTTAAAATAATGAAATAAATTTAAATTTTCAGATTATAACAGCGAGTTATGGGGAATATTTCCGGAACCGCTGTGGAAAGAGGCCGGAATTGGAAGAAATAAAAAAAGAACCTGTGACAGTTTTACTGATCCTCATAAATACGCTGATCTTTCTTGTGGTGGAATTTACCGGCGGTTCGGAGAACGGGCAGCATATGCTGGAATGCGGTGCTGCTTATGCACCGCTGATCCTGGAACAGGGACAGTGGTATCGGCTGTTTAGCAGTATGTTTCTGCATTTTGGTGCGCCGCATCTGATCAATAATATGCTGGTTCTGTTTGTGCTTGGCCAGAGGCTGGAACCGGTAACAGGAAAGATAAAATTTTTTCTGATCTATATATTTGGTGGTCTGGGCGGAAATATGCTCTCTTTGTTTTTTGATATGTATGCAGGAAACGCTTCTTTATCTGCAGGAGCTTCCGGAGCTGTTTTTGCAGTCATGGGCGGTATGATCTATGTGATCATACGGCACAGAGGAAGAGTGGCGGATCTGACTGTCAGACAGATGCTGATCATGGCCGCATTTTCACTGTATTTCGGATTTGCAAGTGAAGGCGTGGATAACGTAGCGCATATAGGCGGTTTGTTGAGTGGTTTCCTGATCGCTGTAATTCTTTATCATCCCAGAAAAATATGGAAAACAGTTCCCTGACCGGGAGCGCTCTCAAGCGTGATGTCTCCACTGTGTGCCTGAGCGATCTGTTTTGAAACAGCAAGGCCAAGGCCGGTCCCGGATTCTTTGGTTGTAAAAAATGGCTGAAATATCGTAGCCTGCTGTTCCTTTGAGATTCCACATCCGTTATCCCGGATATCAATGCGGATGCCGGAATTTTCCGGAATGACAGAAAAAGAAATCTTTCCTCCGGGAATAGGAACGGCTTCCCATGCGTTTTTCAGAAGATTCAGAAGCATCTGCCGGACACGGATCCGGTCAAGAGCCATCGATGGCAATGAATCCGGAATATCTGTTTCAAGTGTGATCTCCAGATAATCCAGAGTAGGTTTTATGGAGGAAAGGATCGTTCGGAGGTAGCTGCAGGTGTCAATGTTTTCTCTTTTGACATGGCCTGCATTATTAAATGCAGAAAGTTCATCAAGAAGTTCTTTTACATAATCAAGATTATCCATAACATCATCCCAGTGCTCATATTCTTTGACATCAGGATGTGCAGATGCGATCATCTGGAGTCCGCTGTTAATAAGAGTCAGAGGATTCCGGAGTTCATGTGAAAATTTTGAAAGTGTATAATGAAAATCGTTTTTCAATTTACTGACTGTAGTATCGTTGCACATATTATCACCTCGAAAAAATATTAACATCAGAAATTTCAAATATCAACAAGAACAGTATTGAAAAATTCGAGAAAATACGACAAAATAAGAATATAGATAAAATAATTTTGCAAACAAGGAGGACAAAATAATGGGAGATTGCATATTTTGTAAAATCGCAAATGGAGAGATTCCATCAGCAACACTTTATGAGGATGAGGAATTTCGCGTGATTCTGGATCTGGGACCGGCAAGCAAAGGACACTCATTGATCCTGCCGAAAAAGCATGCAGCGAATATTTATGAACTTCCGGATGAGACTGCTGGAAAAGCAATGATCCTGGCTAAAAAAATGGCAGGAAAGCTGAGAGATGCACTGAACTGTGATGGATTTAATGTTGTGCAGAACAATGGAGAGATCGCAGGACAGACTGTGTTTCATTTTCACATGCATCTGATTCCGAGATATGAGGGAGATGGTGTTGGTTTAACCTGGAAACCCGGAGAACTCAGCGATGAGGTGAGAGATGAAATCTTAAAGAAAATTAAAGAATGACAAATAGCCACTAAAGAGGAAAAATGAATAATCAGACATTTGAAGAGTTTTATCTTAAATACCGAAAAATATCCAGAGGGTATGCGTATGGGGTTCTCCATGACTGGAGTACTGCTGATGATGTCAGTCAGGATGTACTTTACAAAATGTATACTATAAAGGATGGCCTGAATATTGATAATGAAAAGATGATGTTTTCTCTGATCAAGAGGGCATCTATGAATAAGGCTTTGGATTATATAAAGAAATCAAGCTCCAAGCATGAGTTTGTCTGTCAGGAAGAAGTTGCGGCATTTCTGGAAGAACAGAATTCGGTCGATGCGGAAGAGGTATTTCTGCGTAAAGAGAAGAAAGAATTTATGTATATGGTGCTGAGAAGATTTCGAAAGGAACAGCCGATAAATTATGAGATCTTAATTCAGGTCAAATATCTGGAGATTTCCGTTGAAACAGTTGCAGAAGAATATGGTCTGACGAAAAGTGGTGTCAATAACAGGATATATAAAGCGAAGCGCTGGCTGCAGGAAGAATTTCGCAAAGTATACGAATAAAAGAAAACCCTGCCAGCCCGGAAGGGAGTGGCAGAGTTTTCATATGGCTGTTGTGGAAATATAGTCAGGCTCTGGCGCATTCTTCAATAAGATCAGTGATCTTACTGATGGAATCTACCTGGCCGTTTCCTGCCATAGCATCTGTATATTTTTGACGATCGGTATAGAGCTGGCGGATGGTTTCCAGAAGCTTTTCTTCTGTAATCTCCTCTTCTTCCAGCACTTTACTGAAGCCCTGGCGTTCGAAGGATCGAGCGTTAAGGATCTGGTCACCACGACTGGCTTTGGCAGAAAGCGGGATCAGAAGATTTGGCTTATGAAGTTCGCGGATCTCACAGATTGCGTTAGCGCCTGCGCGGGAGATCACGATATCAGCCATGGCAAACAGATCCGGAAGCTCGTCCTGGATATATTCATACTGGACGTATCCGGCAGTACCGTTGAGAGATTCATCGGTTTTTCCCTTTCCGCAGAGATGAACAACCTGGAATTCCTTCAGAAGTTCAGGGAGGATCTTGCGGACATTATCATTGACAGAAGCAGCTCCCAGACTACCACCGATAACCATAAGTACCGGTTTGTCAGCAGTGAAACCACAGAATTTACGACCGTTTTCCGCATTTCCGGAAAGAAGTTCCTGGCGGATCGGAGTTCCTGTAAGAACTGCTTTGTCAGCTGGAAGATTGGCGACTGTCTCAGGAAAATTACAGCAGATTCTGGATGCAGAAGAGAGACAGAGTTTATTGGCAAGACCTGGAGTCATGTCGGACTCGTGGATCAATGCGGGGATTTTTAAACGTTTGGCCGCGATCACAACGGGAACCGTAACGAAACCGCCTTTAGAAAAAACAACGTCCGGTTTCAGTTCTTTCAGAATCTTTCTGGCCTGGCTGAATCCCTTCAGTACACGAAAAGGGTCAGAGAAGTTTTTGAGATCGAAGTAACGTCTCAGCTTTCCGGATGAGATTCCATAATATGGGATTCCAAGTTCTTCGATCAGTTTTTTTTCGATTCCTTCGTAGGAACCGATGTAGGAAATCTTATAACCAAGCTCCCTGAGCTTTGGAATCAGGGCAATATTTGGAGTTACATGTCCGGCAGTACCACCGCCGGTAAGTACGATGTGTTTCATTTGGATTCCTCCTGAATAGTCATATACTATCATTAAATATGAACTCTAACGGAGGAATTGTCAAGGAAAGATAGGATTACAGGAGAAAAATAATGGAAAATTTCAGGGATGCCGAACTGAAAAAATGGTTGGCAGAAGAATATGAAAAAGAAACCGAAGAGATGGAAAAAATCCTGTTTCCAGATGGAGTGATTCCTGATGATGGAGAAACAGAAGAGGAGGCAAAGGCTGCTTATCAGAGGCTTGTAGAAAAACTGAAAGCAGATGGTGTTTACAAAGAAGACGAAACTGACAGTATTAAAACTGATGATCATAAAGAGAATGTAAAAATCGTTTATCTGCCCGAAAAGAAAAGTCATAAAGCAGCTCGCGTAGCGGCAGCAGTACTTGTATGCTCAGCCGGTATCTTCGCCGCAAGCATGACCAGCCAGGCAAACAGGAGTTATTTTATTGATTCTGTGAGGTATTGGTTTGGGGATGATACGAAGATTGTGGTAGATAATGATAGAACGAATGAGAAAGAATGTGAAGATGAGCAGACAGCGTTAGATAATATTGAAAAAGAGATTAGTGCAAAAGTTCCACAATTTATGTATCGTCCAGATGGTTTTGAGTTTAAAGATTATTATGTGAGTACTTCGGCGGGATATGCAGTAATGGAATATTATTATGGGGAAAATATAATAATGGTATATATAGGAAGATATGATCAAGAAGCTAAAAGCAGTGTTTATATTTTAGATGGGAAAGTAATTGATAAGGTAAATCTTGAGAATGAAAATATTACAGTAAATATTGAAAAAGTAAAAGATGATGCAGATACAAATGAAAATTATGTAGCATGTTGGAAAGATGAATCGATATTTTATCAGATTACAGGTAAAATGCAAAAAGAGGAATTTATAAAATTTATAAAAAATATAGTTTTCTAAAGCGATTATGGAGAATATATATCGTAATATTATTGTAATGGAAGTTTAGCGGTGAAAAGGTGATACATGAAAGAGAAAATAAAGAAAACAATAATGGCGGTATTTTTAGTATTCTGTTGTTGTATGTTGCTGGGAATTCCTGTAATGGCAGAAAACTTATCAGATGATTTTTCAGTAGAAACCGATACGGATGCAGATTATGCAGAAGATACAACCTATAGCGTATTACGTGGAAATAATTTAAATTTGGGAAATTTAAGTATTAAGAAATTAGCTAGCAATAAAGTGATTATTTCTGGTCTTACGCAGTGTCATCACTCTTGCGATATAGTTTATTTAAACATGTATTTAGAACGAAAAGTTAATGGTACTTATTCAACATATAAAAGTTGGAGTTTTACAAAAAAAAATGCAACTAATTTAGTTAAAGATATTACAGTAATCGTGCCAAGCGGTTATTACTACCGTGTACGAGGCTATCACGCAGCTAAAGATGGCAGTAAAGAATCAACCACAACCTTAACCAAGGGTATTCTTGTAAAATAATAAATCAACAAAATAACACACCCCCCAGCGATGCCACTCAAAAAAATAAAAAATCCAGTAAACTTTACATTACCTTCGCTGGGGAATGTCTAAAAATTCTGAATAATATCAAAAAATCTAAAAAAATCCCCTTTAAAAAAGAAACATATTTCACAAAAAGACTGTCAAAAATCATATATTTCGTGTATAATAAATACAATAATAAACTGTTAATAAACAGAAAGTTGATTATTTCTTCTTAAAATTGTATATCACCGCATTTCTGTATGATCGGATATCACAGAGAGAGCCTTCGGGTTTTGATATGGAAATTTCAGAGTGTGGGACGGAAAAGGGGGCTTGTGCATGAAGATAACATTTATCGGTGCTACGCATGAGGTGACTGGAAGCTGTTATTATCTGGAAGCGGCAGGACGGAAGTTTCTGGTGGATTATGGAATGGAGCAGGGACCGGATTATTATGAAAATAAGGAGCTTCCGGTGGCTCCGGGTGATCTGGATTTTGTGCTTCTGACACATGCACACATGGATCATTCCGGAAATCTTCCGGCCTTGTATGCAAAAGGCTATCAGGGGCCGATCTATGCGACAGAGGCAACTTGTAATCTCTGCGATATCATGCTTCGTGACAGCGCACATATCCAGATGTTCGAGGCTGAGTGGAGAAACCGAAAGGGGCGGAGAGAAGGAAAACCGGAATTTATTCCTGCATACACTATGGAAGATGCCATGGGTGTGCTCCGGAACTTCGTCAGATGCCCATATGATAAGATCATCAAACCGGCAGAGGGAATCGAAGTAAGATTTGTGGATGCAGGACATCTTCTTGGCTCCAGCAGTATTGAAGTCTGGATGACGGAAGAGGACAAAACAGAAAAGATCGTTTTTTCCGGCGATATCGGAAATATCAATCAGCCGCTGATCAGGGATCCGGTATATATCCGAGAGGCAGATTATGTTGTGATGGAATCTACCTACGGAGACCGCAGTCATGGAGAACGTCCGGATTATCCGGCAATACTGGCAGAGATCATCCAGAGGACCTTTGACAGAGGCGGCAGTTTGGTGATCCCGTCCTTTGCAGTAGGCCGTACTCAGGAAATGCTGTATTTTATCCGACAGATCAAAGAACAGGGACTGGTTCACGGCCATGATGGTTTTACGGTATATGTAGACAGTCCCCTTGCCAATGAGGCAACTACGATCTTCAGTGAGAATGCATATACCTGCTATGATGAGGAAGCAATGGATCTTTTGAATAAAGGTATCAATCCGTTATCCTTCCCGGGATTGAAGACCTCCGTTACTACCGATGATTCCAGAGCTATCAATTTTGATGAGGACTGCAAGGTGATCATTTCCGCCAGTGGTATGTGTGATGCTGGTCGTATCAAACATCATCTGAAACACAATCTGTGGAATCCCAGAAATACCATTCTTTTTGTTGGATACCAGGCTATCGGAACTCCGGGACGGGCATTATTGGAAGGTGCTGTGGAGCTGAAGTTGTTTGGTGAGACTGTGCAGGTAGCTGCTGAAATATGCAAAATGCCGGGAATCAGCGGTCATGCTGATGTAAACGGACTTATAGAATGGGCGAAAGCCTTTGACACGAGACCAAAACACGTATTTGTTACGCATGGTGATGATACGGTGACGGAGATTTTTGCCCAGAGGCTTAAAGAAGAGCTTGGGTATGATGCAACAGCACCCTTTAGTGGAACTGAATATGATCTTCTGGAGAACCGGTGTATCCATGAGGCTGTTGGTGTTCGGATCGTAAAGGCAACTGCTTCGCCGAAAACAACTAAGGCTGCCCGTGCATATGAGAAGCTGCTGGCTATGGGACGTCGCCTGATGTCCGTGATCCGGAAGAATGAAGGCTGCCCCAATAAAGATCTGGATCGTTTTGCAAGAGATATCCAGTCACTGTGTGACAAGTGGGACAGAACAGATATTTAACCGGATAACAAAGATAACATTGAAACAATTATTTTGTCAAATCATCATAAAATCACCCTGCGGAAATTTTTCGCAGGGTGATGATAAATCCGATATACAAAATAAGATTATGTGAGATCAGCCTTCGTTCAATGCCTGGCGGATGGCTTTTGCAAGCTGATCCGGACATGAAGTTGGTTTGAATCCGCAGCGGATGCCTTCCAGACGGGAGATCACTTCATCTGCATCCATTCCCTCTGCAAGCTGTGCAACACCCTGTGTGTTTCCGGAACATCCGCCTGTAAACTTGATATTGTGAACTTTTTTATTATCGTCGATCTCGAACTCAATTCCCTGAGCACAGACGCCTTTTGTCTTATAAACCATTCTGGTTACCTCCTGTTCTGTTTATTTATCGATTATAGCATCTCTCAAAAAAAGTTTCCATAAAAAATAAAATTTGTTATAATGAACAATGTAGAAAAAGAAAAAGATACTGCTGAACGGAAAAAACTGTGAAATTCAGCGGGATATCATATTGAAAGAGAGGATTTACAGATCATGAAATGTGTTGGAATCATAGGAGCAATGGAACAGGAAGTAGCAAGACTGAAAGAGGTTATGGAGAATGTATCCATTACTACCAGAGCCGGAATGGATTTTTATGAGGGTGTTCTGGAAGGAAAGAAGGTAGTTGTGGTACAGTCCGGGATCGGTAAGGTAAATGCTGGCATGTGCACCCAGATCCTGGCAGATCTCTTTCAGGTGGAAGCGGTGATCAATACCGGTATCGCAGGAAGCCTTAACAATGATATCAATATTGGAGATATCGTACTTTCCACAGATGTTCTTCATCATGATATGGATGCAACCGGATTCGGATATCCGAAGGGACAGATCCCGCAGATGAAAGAGTTTTCCTTCCAGGCAGATGAGTGCCTTCGTAAGATCGCACATGATGTATGCGAGGAAGTAAATCCGGAGATCAGGGTTTTTGAAGGAAGAATTGCTTCCGGAGATCAGTTTGTATGTGATCAGGGTGTAAAAGATAATATTGTAAAGGAATTCAGCGCCTATGCTGTTGAGATGGAGGGCGCAGCGATCGGACAGGCAGCAGCTCTTAACGGGATTCCATTCCTGATCATCCGTGCTATCTCAGATAAAGCAGATAATAGTGCGAACATGGATTATCCGGCTTTTGAAAAGCTTGCAATTGAGCACAGCGTACGTCTGACCCAGGGAATGCTGAAACGGATGGCCTGATCGGAACTTTGGAGGGAACCGTCATTTTTCTTCTGCATATACTGTAAGAGATAGCAGAGAGAGGACAGCAGAAGAGTTATGATCTATCCAGATTTTTATCCGTTTTATGCTACACAGGGAAGTCCTGGTTTTTATAATGAAGAGAGAGAACAGGAAAAGGAATTTGATCTGATGAGATCATACTATCCGGATACAGCCCGAAGGATCCAGGAAAAAGCGGAAGCACAGTGTCAGCTTTTGGATTATGAGGGAAGCCGGCTGTATGATGAATATCCGGATCGTTTCATGCTCTATCACATCTGTCACCAGGTGAAAGGACAGATGGAAGGAGATACCAGTGTACAGGAGATTCCAGGAGGGTTCCTGGATGATCTGATCGAAGTGCTGGTGTATCAGGAGATTTCCAGACGAAGATGCAGGAGGAGAAGGTGCAGAAAATGTTTCCGCACTGAGTATTAAAATGGCGGTTTACCCATGAACGATACAGTGATACTGGCAGAAGCGACCAAAACTGGTTCGCACAACATCTGTCCATATACAATAAAACAAAAAGTGAATATAATGGAAGTATGATGAAAACAATAAGGGAATTTTTAGAAGAACAGATTAATGAACAGCTGATACAGGCTGTTGTCAGTGGCCGCAGGACTGGCGAGGGACCTTCCAAGGTGAAGCTTCGTCCTGTGGAGCTGAAGGGTCAGATTTTTTACCAGGCGTCCATGACAGAAGGGACGAAGGTTTATCATAAGAATTTTACCAGGGAAGAGATGATCGCTTATCTGGAGCATGCCATGGAGGAATTTCGTCAGCTTCAGGCAACCGGACGCAGTCAGGATGGAAGTATCCTTATCAGCAAGAAAGGGAAAGCAACCATCAAAACAAAACAACACGGGCCTGCACAGAATGAGAAGATAAAGATCGCTCCTCATAACCGGGTGAAACAGTACATTCTCAGAGAGGGAACGGCAGCTCCGTTTCTGGTGGATCTGGGAGTTATGACAAAGGATGGAAAGATCGTTGCTTCCAGATATGACAAGTTCAGACAGATCAATCGCTTTCTGGAGTTTATCAGGGATATCCTTCCGAAGCTTCCTAAGGACAGAGAGATCACGATCCTGGATTTTGGCTGCGGAAAATCCTATCTTACTTTTGCTATGTATTATTATCTCAGAGAACTGGAGGGTTTTGATGTAAACATCATAGGGCTGGATCTTAAGGAAGATGTGATACGGCATTGCAGTGAATTGGCCAGATCTTATGGTTATGACAAGCTGCATTTTTACCAGGGAGATATTGCAGGGTACGAAGGCGTTTCTTCTGTGGACATGGTGGTGACACTTCATGCCTGCGATACAGCAACAGATTTCGCTCTGGCCAAGGCAGTGGAATGGGGGGCTCAGGTGATCCTGTCTGTTCCATGCTGTCAGCATGAACTGAATCGTCAGATCCGAAACGAAATGCTCCAGCCTGTTATGCGTTATGGGATCCTGAAGGAAAGAATGGCAGCTCTGATCACAGATGGTCTTCGTGCTGAGCTTCTGGAAAGCAAAGGATATGAAACCCAGCTTCTTGAATTTATCGATATGGAACATACACCAAAGAATATTCTGATCCGCGCAGTAAAAACCGGAAAGAAAAAGAGCAGGGACAGTTTTTCGGATACCATGAAGGCTCTTCATGTGGCTCCTACCCTGGATAGGCTTCTTTATCCGGAAGAGTCAGCCTCACAGAAGGGAGAATGACATGATGAAGATCCTACGTAAGGGAGTGATACTGCTGGTGATCTTTGTGGCAGTAGTAGCCGGGACCTCATTTCTGATGAACAGTCAGTCTACAGATAACCGCTCAGATATGAACGATGCCACACTTCCGGAGGTTATGGTAAAGATCGGAAGTACCCAGGCAAATAAGATGTATGGATACAAACAGCAGATGCAGACCGATTTCATGAGAGGAAGTATTACTCCGCTGGATACGACCAAAAAAGTGTCTTTTGAGATCAACCCATATGCTGATACAGTAACAGGGCTTGCTTATGAGGTACGGACTTCAGACGGAAGCAAGGTTATGGAGAACCGTAAGATCAAGAATCTCACGAAAGAGGACAACGGCTGTTTAAGTACAGAGATTGAGATCGGCAGTGACCTTCGCATGAACCAGGAGTATTCCATGCAGATCACGCTGGATACCAGTGAGGGGGAAGTTTACTACTATACAAGAGTGGTTTCCAGAACCCAGTTGAATACAGAAGCGTATCTTCAGTTTGTCAAGGATTTTTCCACAAAGTGTCTGGACAAGGAACAGGCAGATACGCTGACCGGATATCTGGAAGCGGAGGATATTTCCGGCGGAACGAATTACAATAATATTTCCATCAGTTCTGGACTTTCCAATATCAGCTGGGGATCCCTTTCTCCGAAGCTCTACATGGAAGGAGTTCCGCTGATCGATGATATCAATGAAACGACTGCAAGTATCACGCTGGATTATCAGGTTTCCGCACAGGATGATGAGGGTAAAACCGAAATTTATGATGTTACGGAATTTTACCGTATGCGTTATACAGAAACAAGGATCATGCTGCTGGATTTTAAACGTTCTGCAACGAAGGTATTTGATCCGTCTCAGAAGGTAGTTTCCGATGCAGGCCTGCTTCTGGGTGTCCGTGACAAGAATGTCACCTATGCTTCAGACAGCAGTGGAAAGATCGTTGCTTTTGAGCAGGATGGGGATCTCTGGTCTTATGCACCGTCCAGCGGAAAGATCACAAGGATCTTCAGCTTCCGCAAAGAGGAAGATAACGATTCCAGATATGTGCGCAACGAACATGATATCAAGATCATCCGAGTGGCAGATAACGGGGATGTGGACTTTGTATTGTACGGTTACATGAACCGTGGTGTTCACGAGGGATACAGCGGTGTCTGTGTTTATCACTACAACAGCGACCGTAATGTGGTGGAAGAAAAAGTATTCATACCAAGTACAGAATCCTACGAGTTCCTGAAGGAAGATCTTGGAACACTCACTTATGTAAACAAAAACAATCAGCTGTTTCTGCTGTTTGCACAGAAGCTGTATCAGGTAGATATTGAGACAGGAACCTCACAGGTTCTGGAAGAAGGAATCAAACAGAACCATTTTGTTGTGTCAGATACCAAGGCACATGCAGCATGGCTGATCGAATCCGGAGATGATGCAGGGAAGATCCGGGAAATTGAATTTGATTCTCTGAAAACAAGAGATATTTCGCCGGAAAGCAGAAAAAATCTGAGAGCTCTGGGATTTATGAATGAAGATCTGGTATATGGGATCCTTTCCGATGAAGATATTCTTACGGATGCCAACGGACATGAAACAGAGGGAATCAGTACCTTCCGCATTGAAAGCTTTAAAGGAAAGGTGAAAAAAGAGTATCGTCAGGATGGCCTTTATATCACCAACGTAACGGTTGGCAGTACCATGATGGAGTTTGAACTTTCTGCAAAATCGGGGAATGCTTATACAGTCCAGAAAAAGGACAATATCATGAATAACAAAAAAGCATCCGGAAGCCAGATAGATGTAGCATTGATCACTACAAACCGTGCAGGAACGCTGATCCGCCTGACCATGACTCAGAAACCGGAGACAGACAGTCCGCTGCTTGTTTGTTCCAAGATCGAGAGTACTGAAGACTCATCGGTAACATTGGATACTACCGTTCCACAGGGAGAACTTTATTATGTTTATGCATATGGTTCTCTTGACCGTATCTATACCGATCCGGCTGCAGCTGTGAAACGCGCGGATGCGCAGACTGGAGTGGTACTTAACCGTGCGCAGCAGTATGTCTGGGAACGTGGAAACAAAAAAACAAAGCTCCAGATGAATATAGAGGATGTACCGGAAAGTATACGTACAGCCAACTGGAAGAAAAAAGAACTTCAGGATAGCCTTGGTGATATGGGAACGGTGATCGATCTGACCGGCTGCACTCTTGACAATGTTCTTTATGAGGTCAGTGCCCAGAGACCGGTGATCGCCAAGACAGGAGAAAATTCCAGTGTGGTGATCGTAGGCTATGATGAATATAATACCTATCTTTATGATCCGGCAACAGGGCAGATCAGCCCGTATGGAATGAATGACAGTACAGCGCTGTTTGAGAGTGCCGGAAATGTATTTCTCACCTATATAGAAAACGTCATAGAGTGATGCTTACAGAGCAGGCCGGATGAAGGCCATGGGGTTACAGCAGGATGGCAAGACGGGAGTTCCCGTTTGGCATAAATCGGAAAACAGGAAAAAAGTTCCTGTTTTCCGGGAAAAGCGCGACAGGAAAGGGGAAAAATCAATGTTAAGTGAAAGTATTAAAAAACTGGTACAGTATGGGGTGGAGAGTGGTATTACTCCAGAATGCGAAAGAATTTATGCAACCAATCTTCTTCTGGATGCCTTTGGGGAAAGCGAATATACAGAACCGGAGACAGAGTATGCTAAAATCAATCTTGAGGAGACTTTGAACGAACTTCTTGATGAGGCTGTAAAGAGGGGCATCATCGAGGACAGTATTGTGTACAGAGATCTCTTTGATACAAAACTGATGAACTGTCTGATGCCGCGTCCTGCCCAGGTGCAGAGAGAATTCTGGGATGCTTATAAAGAAGATCCGGAAAAAGCCACAGATTATTTTTATAAGCTGAGTCAGGACAGTAACTATATCAGACGTTATCGCGTAAAAAAAGATCAGAAATGGACAGTAGACAGCGAATATGGCAAGATCGATATCACGATCAACCTGTCCAAGCCGGAAAAAGACCCAAAGGCTATCGCAGCTGCCAAGCTGGTAAAATCCAGCAGCTATCCAAAATGTCTGCTTTGTCCGGAAAATGAAGGCTATGCAGGAAGAGTCAATCATCCGGCAAGGGAGAACCACAGGATCATCCCGATTACCATCAATGACAGTCCATGGGGCTTCCAGTACTCTCCATATGTTTACTACAATGAACATTGTATCGTATTTAACAGTCAGCATACTCCGATGAAGATCGAGAGAAATACATTTATCAAGCTGTTTGATTTTGTAAAGCTGTTCCCACATTATTTCCTTGGCTCCAATGCGGATCTTCCAATCGTAGGAGGTTCTATCCTCAGCCACGATCATTTCCAGGGCGGGCATTATACCTTTGCCATGGCGAAGGCAGAGATTGAAAAGCATGTGACGATCCCGGGATACGAAGATGTGGAAGCCGGCATTGTAAAATGGCCTCTTTCCGTACTGCGTATCCGCAGTAAAGACGAGACGAGACTGATCGATCTGGCAACACATGTACTGGCAGGCTGGAGAGGATATACGGATGAGGCTGCATTTATCTTTGCAGAAACAGACGGAGAGCCGCATAACACCATCACACCGATCGCACGTAAAGTGGGAGATACCTTTGAACTGGATCTGACATTACGTAACAATATCACAACAGAGGAGCATCCGCTGGGGGTTTATCATCCGCATGCATGCTATCATCATATCAAGAAAGAGAATATCGGTCTTATCGAAGTTATGGGACTCGCTGTTCTTCCGGCACGTCTGAAAGAAGAGCTGGAGCTTCTTGAAGAATACATTTTAAGCGGCAGGGACATCGCTTCCAATGAGAAAATCGAGAAACATGCTGCATGGGTTGCAGAATTTCTGCCAAAATATGAGAAACTTGATAAAGATAATATCCAGGAAGTCCTTCGCAGGGAAGTGGGCAATGTATTTGTTCATGTACTGGAGGATGCCGGTGTTTATAAATGCACACCAGAGGGCAGGGATGCATTTATGAGATTTATCAATACTCTGTAAAAAAGTACGGAGGCACCCGGGGATGGATATGTATTTCAGGAGGAGTTTGTTTATATGAAAAACAGGGAAAAAACCGGAAAGGCCTTTCGGATAAAATGGCTTTTGCTGGCACTTGTGGCAGCTGCACTGATCTTTGTGCCGGCTGCATCGCATAAGGTGTCGGCGGCGAAGCTTGTTTATACCGTTAAGTTCAATAATAATTCAGGTACCAGCAAAAGTAAGACGTATACCGCACTGACACGGAACGTGACATTAAATACTACGATCCGGCTTCCGGCAGTACCCAAGGCTGTGGGATATCAGAATCTCGGATGGACCACACGGAAGGGGAGCAGTAAGGTGGTATATAAAGCAGGTGCCAGCGTAAAGGTCAGAAAAGATATGACTTTGTATGCGGTCCGCAGAAAGAGTAAGTATTATACCGTAAACTTCTATCTTGGAAATGGAAGCACCAATTCCGCATATAAGAAGCTGCAGAAAAAAGTAGAAGAGGGTACATATTACACATTGCCTGCAGTTCCATCCAGATCGGGATATGTAAATCTTGGCTGGTCAACAGCAAAGAACGGCAAGGCATCTACTGCAAAAAAAGTAGGAACGAAGATTAAAATCTCCGGTAATATCAGATACTATTCCGTACAGATGCAGTCAGTAAAGGTAAATCTCCGCAAGGCAAACGGAACCGTATGGAAGACAGTAACACTTGGAAAGGGCGGTTACCTTAAGCTCCCATCTGTATCCAATGCGACAGGTTATACGTTTATGGGCTGGTCTAAGACCAGACAGACCGGTTCTTCCACAGATCCGGATTATGAAGCCGGTGAACTTCTGCGGATCAACAAAAACACCAATCTGTATGCGACGGTATTTAACCGTGCACTGGAGAAGGACATCAGTTCCGATGAGATGGCTCATCCGGCTATCGGTATGATGTACAGTAAGGTCATTTTTGTGGGAGATTCCCGTACTGCAGGAATACAGGCGACACTGAAAAAACAGATGAGCAGTTCTGTAACAAATGGGGTTTCTTTTGTTGCAAACCCAGGAAAGGGCTTGAGCTGGTTCCGGGATACAGGATATGCACAGCTTATAGAAGAAATCGACAAAACAGAAGGTTCCAAACCGATCGCCGTTATCTTTAATCTGGGTGTCAATGACCTGGGAAATGCAGGCAATTATGTCAGCTATATGACCAGTATCGCATCCACATTGAAAAGTAAGAACTGTAAGCTCTTTTACATGTCTGTAAACCCGATCAACAGTACCATGATCACAAAAGCAGGAAGAGGCGCCCGTACAGAGGCACAGGTAAGAGAATTCAACAGCAAGATCCGTTCCGGTCTTTCTCTGGATTACAAGTACATCGATATGTACAGCGTACTTATGAAAAAAGGCTACGGGACCAATGCTTCCTACAATGGCACAGACGCTGACAGTGATGACGGACTTCACTACACAACAAAGACATTCAAGAGGATCTACTATTACTGCATTACTTATCTCAACACAGGAAGTATCAACGCATCTTATTATTAATGGTATAACAGACAGAAAAAATCCCGTCTGCCGGAGACATTCCGCCAGGCGGGATTTTTCTGTCCGGCGGCCCGCTATTTTTCTGTCCGACAGGGCAATTACTCCTTGCACGAACCATGAGAATAGTCTATACTTAATTCGATACGGACGTTTGGAGGTCCGCAGGGACGTGTGATCCTGAATATGAGGAATGAGGTATAGATTATGAAACTGACAACAGTGAAAGAGATTTACAGAAACCGTGAACAGTATCTCGACAAAGAGATCACCGTAGGTGGATGGGTACGAAGTGTTCGTGATTCCAAGGCGTTTGGATTCATCGTACTTCATGATGGAAGCTTTTTTGAAACTCTTCAGATCGTATATCACGATAACATGGAGAATTTCGCAGAGGTTTCCAAGCTGAACGTTGGAGCAGCCATCATTGTTAAGGGAACGCTGGTAGCTACCCCTCAGGCGAAGCAGCCATTTGAGATCCAGGCAACAGAGATATCTGTAGAGGGAGCTTCCGCACCGGATTATCCACTTCAGAAGAAGAGACACAGTCTTGAATACTTAAGGACCATGACACATTTAAGACCGAGAACAAATACTTTTCAGGCTGTATTTCGTGTACGTTCTCTTTGTGCATATGCGATCCATAAATTTTTCCAGGAGAGAGGCTTTGTCTATGTGCATACACCGCTGATCACAGGAAGTGACTGTGAAGGTGCAGGAGAGATGTTCCAGGTAACAACACTGGATCCGAAGAATATTCCGCTGACAGAGGATGGAAGTGTTGATTATTCACAGGATTTCTTCGGAAAGGAGACAAACCTTACCGTAAGCGGACAGCTGAACGGAGAGACTTATGCACAGGCATTCCGCAATATCTACACATTCGGACCGACCTTCCGTGCTGAGAATTCCAACACTACCCGTCATGCAGCTGAGTTCTGGATGATCGAGCCTGAGTGTGCGTTTGCAGACCTTCAGGACGCTATGGAGCTTGCAGAGGCTATGCTGAAATACGTGATCCGTTATGTCTTTGAGAATGCACCGGAGGAAATGAACTTCTTCAATTCCTTCATTGACAAGGGGCTTCTTGACAGACTGAACCATGTGCTTAATTCTGAATTTGCGCATGTGACCTATACAGAGGCTGTTGAGATCCTTGAGAAGAACAATGACAAATTTGATTACAAGGTATTCTGGGGATGTGATCTTCAGACAGAGCATGAGCGCTATCTGACAGAGCAGGTCTACAAGAGACCGGTATTTGTTACAGATTATCCGAAGGAGATCAAGGCATTCTACATGAAACTCAACGAGGATGGAAAGACAGTTGCGGCTATGGACTGTCTGGTGCCGGGAATCGGAGAGATCATTGGAGGAAGCCAGAGAGAGGATGACTACGACAAGCTGAAAACACGTATGGATGAGCTGGGTCTGAAACCGGAGGATTACGATTTCTATCTGGATCTTCGTAAATATGGTTCCACACGTCATTCCGGCTTTGGTCTTGGATTTGAGAGATGTGTCATGTACCTTACAGGTATGGGTAACATCCGTGACGTGATCCCATTCCCGAGAACTGTAAAGAACTGCGATCTTTGATCAGAACACTTTTGCACAGCAGGACGTTCTGTGCTCCTGAGATCAGAGAACAGCAGAGAAAAATTGGCAACAGGTATTGATATGTGTGACTGACACACAAGGGAGAACATTATGAGATTTATTCATCTTGCAGACGTGCATCTGGGCGCGGTTCCCGACAGGGGCTGCCCGTGGAGCAAAGAGCGGGAGGAAGAAATCTGGAGCACTTTCCGCCGGGTTATTGCGGGCATCCGCGAAGATCCGGTGGATTTGCTATTTATATCCGGAGATCTGTTCCACCGCCAGCCTCTTATGAGAGAGCTTAAGGAAGTAAATTATCTGTTTTCCACCATCCCGGATACCAGGGTGTATCTGATGGCAGGAAATCATGATTTTATAAGCAGAGATTCTTTTTATAATACGTTTGAGTGGAATTCCAATGTTATATTTTTCAGGAGCAGGGAACTGACCTGCGTTAAAGATCCCAGGCTTGATGTCTATGTATATGGACTGAGTTACTATGACCGGGAAATAAAAGACGGACTTTATGATCAGGCTGTCCCTGTCCAGAAAGAAGGAATCCATATTCTGCTGGCTCATGGCGGCGATGAGAAGCATATTCCTCTCAGTGCAGCAGCTCTGGCGGCGTCAGGCTTCGATTATGTGGCGTTAGGGCATATCCACAAGCCGCAGATCCTGATCCGTGACCAGGCGGCCTTTTCCGGGGCTCTGGAGCCCATTGACAGGAATGATACAGGGGAACATGGATATATGGAGGGACGACTGATCAACGGAAGGATCCGTACAGAGTTCGTTCCCTTTGCCTGTCGTTCCTATCAGCAGCTGGTAATGACACTTCACGAGGAAACTACACAGATATCTCTGGAAGAAGCGGTAAAATCCCAGATTTTCCGCAGAGGAGGAAGGAATATCTACAGGATCGTTCTTCAGGGAATGCGTTCGCCGGATCTTCTTCTGATCCCTGAGAAACTGAAAAGTCTTGGAAATGTTACCGATGTTGTGGATGAATCCTGGCCGGCGTATGATCTTGGTGAGCTCTACAAACGCTACAGCGGTACTCTGATCGGTGATTATATCGGCTATTTTCTGGCCAAAAAGGGTATGGATACCGTGGAAAAAAAGGCGCTGTATTATGGGCTTCAGGCATTGCTTGAGACAGGCAGCCGGCGATAAAGGGGCAGCACAGGAGGATAGCATAAGATGGTTATCAGACGTTTAAAAATAAAAAATTTCGGGAAGATCCGGGACAAGGATATGGAGCTTTCACCTGGGATCAACGTACTTTACGGTGAAAATGAGAGTGGAAAAACTACCACACATACATTTATCCGCTCCATGTTTTACGGCGTTCGCAGACTGCGGGGAAAGGCTGCTCTGAACGATACATATACAAAATATGAACCATGGGAAAATCCGGCAGAATATGGTGGGATCATGTGGTTTACAAGTAAGGGGAAGAAGTATCGTCTTACCAGGAATTTTTATAAAGAAAAGAAGCTGGGAGAGCTTCTCTGTGAAGATGATGGCAGTCTTGTGGATGCGGAACAGGGAGCTCTTGGGACTATTCTGGAAAATGTAAGTGAGGCAGTTTATGATAATACGGTGTCTGTGGCACAGCTGAAAAGCGTTACAGGAAAAGATCTCGTACGTGAACTGCAGAATTACATGGCCAGTTATCAGGGAACCGGTGACAGTTCCATTGACATGGGACGAGCCATGCAGATGCTGAAAATGTCCAGAAAAGGATATCTGACAGAAGCGGCCCGGCGAAAAAAAGATCTGGAAAAGGAAAAAGAAAAGATTTCCGCAAACATGGAATATATCCGTAGAGAGATCCGTGAACTGGATGAGAAGCGTGACCGGATCATGCAGCAGCAGGACGGGATGAACATAGGGACCAGAGAACGGAGTACAGAGGATCTTCTTGAGCTTCGGATCGATCGTGTAAAAAGAAGGCGGGAGCTGACAGATGCAGTTCTGGCAGTTGTGCTGCTTGGTGGGATTGCCGGTACCGGCTGCCTGGCAGCTTTTTCCGGGCAGGTCATTTTCAGTGTTCTGGCAGGCGTGGCAACTGCGGCGATTTCTGTAGCGGCATTGTTTTTTCGCATACGGCTCAGCAGGGAGCTGAATAAGAGAGAACGTCAGAGAGAGCGCTGGCATTCCAGACATGAAGAGCTGACCTGGAACCGGAACAGTCTGGACAGTGACTACGAAGAGAAGCATACAGCGCTGGAGAACCTGCAGGCAGAGTTGACGGAATGTGAAGAAAACACAGAAGTGATCACTCCGGAGGAAACGGAGATTCAGGCGCTGAATATGGCTATGGAGACGATTGAGGCACTTTCCGGAAACATTACGGATCAGATAGGGGTCCGTCTGAAAAAACGTACATCTGAGATATTAAGTGAGATCACCGGTGGCAGATACCAGGAGGTTCTGATGGATGAGGCACTGCATATGTCTGTGAACACAGGGGAGCGTATCGTATCCATTGAGAGACTGAGCCGCGGGACACTGGAGCAGATTTATTTTGCCCTTCGTATGGCAGCAGGAGAGCTTTTCTGCAAAGAGGAACCGTTCCCTGTGATCCTGGATGATGTATTTGGCATGTATGATGAAGAACGTCTTGCAGCGGCTCTCAGGTGGCTGCATAAAGAAAACAGACAGGTGATCATAAGTACCTGCCATAAAAGAGAAATGGAGATCCTGGATAAAGAGAGGATTCCCTATCAGAAGCTTCCTATGTGAGCTTTTGCAGGAAGATTTCAGCATAAAGATCAAAAGCAAAGCAGACAGCAGATGCGGATCATGGATATCCGTCTGTTACAGAAATATAAAGCGGCTGCGCTTTCTGAGAAACTGTTATATCGTTCTCAGAAGGTGCAGCCGCTTTGCGTGCGTTATGATTTATTTATTTCTCATGCTGGCTCATGTAATTTGTTACGCAGCGTTTGATTCTGTCTACCGGATTCAGAAGGTGGCTGACAGAGGTATCATGGTTCAGCGTATCAATGATCAGAGCAATATATTTACTCATATCGCAGCTGATGTAGTATGGCTTCTCAAGAAGCTCCGGTGACTGATAAACCAGGTTAGTAGTAAGGAGCTTGTCGAAGTAGCCCTTCTTGTAAGCATCGTCAAATTTATCAAGCCCATCGGTAAAGAATCCGAAGGTAGAGCAGATGTAAACTCTGCCTGCTCCTTTCTCTTTCAGGAGAGACGCGATCTTAATGATCGTATCACCGGAGGAGATCATATCATCGATCAGGATCATATCCTTGCCCTCGATCTTTGGTCCGAGGAATTCATATGCTGCGATCGGATGACGGCCGTTTACATATTTTGAGTAATCCAGACGTTTATAGTACATACCCATATCAACACCGAGGACATTGGCGAGATAGATCGCACGGTTCATGCTTCCTTCGTCCGGGCTGATCGTCATGAAATGATCCTTGTCGATATGAAGTCCCTTTTCATTATTAAGAAGAGCCTTGATGAACTGGTAGGATGGCTGTACAGTCTCAAAACCATGAAGAGGAGTCGCATTCTGTACACGGGAATCATGTGCATCAAAGGTGATGATATTCTCAACACCCATATCGATCAGCTCATGAAGTGCATTGGCACAGTCAAGAGACTCTCTTCCGACACGTTTGTCCTGGCGACTCTCATAGAGATATGGCATGATCACGTTGACTCTGCGGGCTTTTCCGCCTACAGCGGCGATAACACGCTTCATATCCTGGAAATGATCATCCGGGGACATAAGATTCGTGTAAGGTCCGATCGGATAGGATAAGCTGTAATTTGTCACATCTACCATTACGTAGATATCATCACCGCGGACAGATTCGTTGATGGTGCATTTACCCTCACCGGAGCCGAAACGTGGAGTCTTGGCGTCAATAATGTAAGAATCGCGCTTGTATCCCTCGAATGCAAAGGAGTCCATTCCAGGATACTGTCTTTCGGCACGCCATTTGACCAGCCAGTCATTCACCTTCGCGCCTAATGAGCTGCAGCTCTGAAGGGGAATCAGTCCAAGTCTTCCTACCGGGAGTGTGGAAAAATCTTTTGTATTTACCTGTGCCATTTTAATTTCCTCCTAAAAATATTTTCTGTATACGGATGTCTTTCCCGATCAACGATATCATCTGATAGTTGCTGGCAATTCGGGAAAATGTTCTCTCGGAATAGGTATCCGAGAAATTTTTGAGCGTCAGATTCGTGGAAATGATCGTGGATTTCCTGCGCATGATCCGCTCATTGAGACAGAGAAAAAGCTGTGAAGATACGAAACTGTTGGTAAGCTCCGTTCCCAGGTCATCAATGATCAGAAGATCACAGTCATAGATCAGTTCCTCGTCTGTGCCGGTATCTTTTCGGGAAAAAGAATTCGCAGCCATCATATCAAAAAGATCGTAGGCGGAAAAGTACAGGACACAGTGGGTGGATCTGAGAAGCTCTCGGGCGATGCAGTGTGAAAGAAAGGTTTTTCCCACACCGGTATCACCATATAAAAACAGGTTTTCAAATTTATGGTCGAAGTTCTGCACAAAGCGCTGTGCAGTGTCATAGGCCCGTCTGGCTGTTTCCAGGGCAGACAGTCCCGTGGCTTCGTTTTTTATTGTAGCAGAATAATAGTCAAATGAAAAGCTGTCAAAATTCTCTTTTTCGAGAATTTCATTCAGATTGGACTGTGCATAAAGCAGTTCGATCTCAGCTTTTTTAAAACAGGTGCATTTTCGGCTGCCGATATAGCCGGTATCCTGACAGTCAGGGCAGGTGTAAGGCATCTCCAGATAGTCTCCGGGAAAGCCGTTTGCAACAAGAAGGGTGATCCGTTCATCGGAAAGCTCCTGGATGGCTGCCTTCAGATCCGAAGTTCCCTTTTCTTCGCCGTTTAAAAGGCGACGGACTTTGTCAGCACTTAAAGTTGCCACCTCGTCATCAATCTCTTTCAGACGGGGGATCTTTCCGTAGGCTTCGGCTGTGTGCTCCTCCAGAATACGGTGGTTCTGTGCCTGCCGGCGGCTGTATTCTCTCATTATAGTATCATATTGAAAATTCTGTAAAGGCATAAAGCGCTCCTTCCAGGTTCTGTTACTGATTATTTAAAAGACGTTTCTCATATTCCGCAAAATCATAATCACGCTGGTGGAAATTATTGAAGCGGTTGCTATTCTGAGGCTGAGTCTGGGGCTGCTTCTTCCTGGAAACGGATTTCTCAAGCTGGCGTTTTTTGTGTGCGGCATCCAGAAGCCGGATATCCTCCAGCGTATGTACGTTTTTCTTTTTCCAGCCGGAGAGGATCTTATCTGCATATTGGAAACTGGGCTGTCCGGTGGAAAGGACAGTACGGCTACAGGCTTCCTGGATCAGCTCCAGATCAAAACCGTAGGTCTTGCGCCAGGTATCAATGTAAGTGATCTCGTTATCAACAGGATTGCGGCCGCTGATCCCCATAGCCTTCAGGATCGTGTAATAATCCTTGGAAAAACGGGAGCTGGCATCCCGGGCCATCTCGACGGTGGTGATGCCGTCTTTTGCCCAGGCGAGTGCAACAGTTTCAATATAACGCATACTCTTGCGGCCTCTGGAAACACAGTATTCCACCAGATATTCGATGAGATCCGCAGACATATGGAGTTCATCATAGAAAAAAAGGATCTTCTGCATTTCTGTAGGCGTCAGTGTTTTGGTCAGATACTGCTCTGTGATATAGAGAAGCTGACTGATCTCTTCGTTTTGCTTAAGTTCTCTGATCCGGTCAGGAGTGAGACTGAGAATGTAATCAGCGGAGCTTGGGACTCCCGGATCCGTGTTCCCGGAAACGGAAGCAGAATTGCCGGAACCGGTGAAAGTATCCACGGAAGCGCTGCTCTCTCTATGACCGGTATCCGCAAAGGGTTCCAGCAAAGTGATCCCGGAAAGCTTCTGATCTGCAGTATAGGTTAATGCGATCAGTTTCTCACCTTCCCAGTATTTCAGCGCACGGGAAATATCTCTTTCCGTGCAGAAAAGGCTGTCTGCCATATGCTCCAGGCTGAAAGAAGAAGGAGCGGCAGATACCATCCGGAGAAGGTAGATATATACCTTTACGAACTCCCCGTTGGCACGAGGCATGAAATTGTCAATAAAGCGATTGGAAAGAATCGTTACCTCCAGTTCAGAGGAATTCTGAAGTGAAATCAGGCTCATGATCAGCAGCTCCCTTTCTAAAATACAGCAGATATTTCAGGTGATATCCCAAAGTCCGCCATGCTAAAAAGGATTATAGCACAACCGCTTTTACTTGAGAATAGTCTATTTTCACAGAAGTTGTGCACTAATTTCCATGTGGAAAATGTGGATAGTGTGGAAAACTTTGAGGATAACATTATCAGCAACTAACAAAAACCTTAATTTTGTAAGAAAAATGCGGTATTTGTTGAATTTGGCTGTTGAATTATGTCAAGTAGGTTATACACAAAAAAATCCACATGCCAGGCACGTCTGAAATGTGCATAAGCATGTGGATAATGTGGATAATTATTTTCCGAGAAGGTGTTCTCCAATATTTACAACGTCTCCGGCGCCCATAGTTATCAACAAATCACCATGTGCACAACTTTTTAAGAGGAAGCTCTCGATCTCATCAAAAGTCGGGAAATATTCGCAGGGGGTTCCAAGTTCCTGGATCTGTTTCTGGAGATCCTGGGAAGAAATACCAAGATTGTCTGTTTCACGTGCGGCATAAATATCAGCCAGTACAACATGATCGGCCAGAGTCAGCGCTTTTGCAAATTCCGGAAGAAGAGCTTTGGTACGTGTGTAGGTATGAGGCTGGAATACACACCATACCTTCTGATGCGGATAATTCTTTGCAGCATGAAGGGTTGCCTCGATCTCGGTTGGATGATGCGCGTAATCATCAATGATGGTAATACCGCCGATCTCACCTTTATACTGGAAACGACGGTCTGTACCGGTAAAGCTTCCGAGACCTTTGACGATCACATCATCCGGAAGGTCCAGAAGGCGTCCTACGGCAATGGCGGCCAGTGCATTGGATACGTTGTGGATACCCGGTACACGCAGATAATAGCTGCCGATCTTTTTGCCACGGAAGAGAACGGAGAAGGAAGGATGTCCGTATTTATCCCAGGTAATGTCTGCTGCGGTGTAATCGGCATCGTGCTCCAGACCATAGGTAAGAACATTGCATGGAAGCTCCCGGGTGATCGTCTCATACTCCGGTGTGTCGGCGTTGATGATCAGAGTGCCGTCAGCAGGGAGAAGCTCTGCAAATTTCCGGAAGGAATGGCGGATGTCATCGATGTCCTTGAAGAAATCCAGATGATCGGCATCCATGTTCAGGATCACACTGATCTTAGGGAAGAAGCTTAAAAAGCTGTTGGTGTATTCGCATGCCTCTGTGATAAAGGTCTCAGAATTTCCAACGCGGATGTTTCCGTGGATAGCAGGAAGGATTCCGCCAACACTGATGGTAGGATCACAGTCACCCTCAAGAAGGATATGGGAAACCATGGAAGTAGTAGTGGTTTTTCCGTGGGTTCCGGAAATTGCGATCGGTGTATCGTAGTTCCGCATGATCTGTCCCAGAAGCTCTGCGCGGGTGAGCATTGGAAGCCCTTTTTCTTTCGCACAGGCAAATTCCGGGTTGTCCGGGTGGATCGCTGCTGTATAGACAACCACATCTACATCATCCTTGATGTTGGAAGCGCGCTGTCCGTAATAGATCACAGCGCCACGTTCTTCCAGTGTGCGGGTCAGCGGGCTGGATTTGGCATCGGAACCGGAAATCCGGAAATTTTCTTCCAGAAGGATCTCGGCAAGGCCGCTCATGCTGATGCCTCCGATCCCGATGAAATGAATATGGAGCGGTTTATGAAAGTCTATCTGATACATAATAATCTCCTTATATATATGTTATTTTCGTAGCTCTTTTGTCTGTTTTATTATAACGCCAACAGAAACAATTGAAAAGTGGTTCTTTTGGCTAAAAAAGCGGTTTTTTCCGGAATATAAAAGTAACCAGAAAATAACATCGAAAAATGTTGAAAATTACCAGAGAAATGAAAAAAATGATGAGTCTTACCAATTTATAATATACAATAGCGATAAAAAAAGTAAAATACAGCTAAAATAATTGTAAAAAATGTTCACTAATACAGTGAAGTATGCTATAATGGAATAATCATAACATACAAGAGGTGATCGCATGATTAAGAAAGAGATGATTGCCATGCTCTTGGCCGGTGGGCAAGGCAGCAGGTTAGGAGTTTTGACAGAAAAGGTTGCAAAGCCGGCAGTCGCTTTTGGTGGTAAATATCGTATCATCGATTTTCCACTGAGCAATTGTATTAACTCGGGAATTGACACGGTGGGTGTGCTGACACAGTACCAGCCTCTCCGCCTGAATACACATATCGGTATCGGTATTCCGTGGGATCTTGACCGCAATGAAGGCGGTGTCACAGTCCTTCCTCCGTATGAGAAGAGCACAAGCAGTGAATGGTACACAGGAACTGCCAATGCGATCTATCAGAATCTGGCTTATATGGAGCAGTATAACCCGGATTATGTACTGATCCTTTCCGGTGACCATATCTATAAGATGGATTACGAAGTGATGCTGGATTTCCACAAGGCGAACAAGGCAGATATTACGATCGCGTGTATGCCGGTTCCCATTGAGGAAGCCAGCCGTTTTGGTATTATGGTTACTGATGAGAGCAGCCGTATTACTGAGTTTGAGGAGAAGCCGGAGCATCCAAGCAGCAATCTTGCATCCATGGGTATCTATATTTTCTCATGGCCGGTTCTGAAGGAAGCACTGATCGCCCTGAAGGATCAGAATGGCTGTGACTTCGGTAAACATATCCTTCCGTACTGTAAAGAGAAGGGGCAGCGCCTTTTTGCTTATGAGTACAACGGCTACTGGAAAGATGTAGGAACTCTTGGTTCTTACTGGGAAGCAAATATGGAGCTGATCGATATCATTCCGGAGTTTAATCTTTATGAGGAATTCTGGAGGATCTACACCAAGGGAGATGTGATCCCGCCACAGTATATTTCCGCAGATGCAGTTGTGGACAAGTGTATCATCGGTGAGGGAACAGAAATCTATGGTGAAGTACATAATTCAGTGATCGGTCCGAATGTTATCATCGGCAAGGGCAGTGTGATCCGTGATTCTATTATCATGAAGAATACAGCAGTTGGTGAGAACGTTGTTATGGATAAAGCCATCGTGGCAGAAGATGTTGTCATCGGAAATAATGTTGTGATCGGATGCGGCGAGGAGGTACCGAATGTTCTGAAACCGGCTGTATATTCCTTTGGACTTGTGGCTATCGGCGAAAACAGCGTGATTCCGGACAGTGTCAAAATCGGTAAGAATACCGCTATCGCCGGTGTTACAACAAAAGAAGACTACCCTGACGGAGAACTGGCAGCCGGCCAGGTAATTGCAGCAAAGGACGGTGGGAAAGAATGAGAGCGATAGGTATTATTTTGGCAGGCGGTAATAATAACCGCATGAGAGAATTATCAAACAAAAGAGCAATCGCGGCAATGCCTATTGCAGGAAGTTACCGCGCGATCGACTTTGCCCTCAGCAACATGGCAAATTCACATATCCAGAAGGTTGCTGTGCTGACACAGTATAATGCCCGTTCCCTTAATGAGCATTTAAGTTCATCCAAATGGTGGGATTTCGGAAGAAAACAGGGAGGACTTTATGTCTTTACTCCAACCATTACCAGAGATAACAGCTTATGGTATCAGGGTACTGCAGATGCGATCTATCAGAACCTGAGCTTTTTAAAGAACAGTCATGAACCCTATGCGGTGATCGCTTCCGGCGATGGAATCTACAAGCTGGATTACAATAAAGTCCTGGAGTATCATATCGCAAAGCGGGCAGATGTTACCGTTGTATGTACTACATGCAAGGATCAGAGCCAGGTTGAGAGATTTGGTGTTCTTCGCATGAATGAGGACTGTCGGATCGAGGAATTTGAGGAGAAACCGATCGTTTCCTCCTATAATACGGTATCTACTGGTATCTATGTCATCCGAAGAAGGCAGCTGATCGAACTGATCGAGCGTGCTGCCCAGGAAGGAAGGCATGATTTTGTAAATGATATTCTTATCCGTTACAAAAATCTGAAGAGGATTTACGGATATAAGATCGATAACTACTGGAATAATATCTCTACTGCAGAGGCTTATTATCAGACAAATATGGATTTCCTGAAACCGGAGATCCGGAACTATTTCTTCAAACAGGAGCCGGCGATCAAAACCAAGATCGCAGATGTACCTCCTGCTAAGTACAATCCGGGTGCAACTGTGAAGAACAGTCTGGTGTCCAGCGGATGTATCATCAACGGAACCGTGGAGAATTCTGTTCTGTTCCGTGATGTATTTGTAGGAAATAACTGTGTGATCAAAAACTCTGTGATCTTTAATGACGTATATCTTGGAGATAATACGCATATTGAGAATTGCATTGTTGAGAGCCGGGATACCATCCGGGCGAATTCATATTACTGCGGCGAAGAAGGAGAAGTGAAGATCGTCGTAGAGAAAAACGAACGCTACGTATTATAAATGCGGAAGATCAGTTTTCCGCAGATACGGTTAGCGAAATGAAAGGGGCAAGTAGCAATGAATATTACAGATGTACGTGTGAGGAAGGTAGCAAAAGAAGGGAAAATGAAGGCCGTTGTGTCTGTCACAATAGATGATGAGTTTGTGGTACATGACATCAAGGTGATCGAAGGTGAGAAGGGGCTGTTCATCGCAATGCCAAGCCGTAAGGCAAGCGACGGTGAATATCGTGACATCGCACATCCGATCAATTCAGCAACAAGAGAGCAGATCCAGACGATCATCCTGGACAAGTATCAGGAAGTAATGGCTGAGGAAGCTGAGAATGAGGTTCTTATGGAGGCTGCGGAGTAAGAGAAGTAGCTTCAGGGGGGATTACATCAGAGAAGTATTCTCGTAGCTGATGATCTTTGGATTGAAACAGCATAGAATAAAAACTGCCGTTTTACAGATAAATCTGTGAGAGGGCAGTTTTTTTATGCTCCGGAAAACAAAAAAACGCTTTTCAGTTCATAAAAATTTAAATTATTACGTATTTGTTACAGAAATAAAATAAAATTATTGCTTTTTATGAAAAATGTGTTATACTAGAATCCATGAAAGGACGAAAGGTGTTTATATGAAGAATAGAAAAGTTTTCACATTACTGCTTACAGGTATGCTGACCCTTTCCATGGGAAGCACCGTATATGCATCAGGTACAGACGCTGCGATCGCAGAGGCACAGGCGGAGAAACAGGCCGCTGAGGAGGGTCTTGCGCAGGTACAGAGCAGCATCGGCACACTGGAGAGCAAGAAGCAGGAGCTGGAGAGCTATCTGGCTGATTTAAACGCACAGTATGAGGATCTTACCAACAGCATTTCTGAGCTTAGTATCCAGGCTGCTGAGAAGGAAGATGAATTAAATAAAGTAAAAAAAGAACTGAAAAAAGCAAAGAAAGCTTCTGCAGATCAGTATGAATCCATGAAGCTTCGAATCGCATATATGTATGAAAATGCCGGAACTTCCGCACTGGAGACACTGCTTTCTTCCGAAAGCCTTGCAGAATTCCTCAATCGCGCGGAGAATGCGATACAGATTTCTACATACGACAGAGACATGCTGGATAAATATGTGAGTCTTCAGAAGAATATCCAGGAGAATGAGAAAAAGGTTGAGACGGAGTCCGCAGAGATCGATGATCTGATGACGGAGCGTGCAGCTAAACAGCAGGAAGTGCAGTCCATGGCTTCCAGCACAAGCGATGATATTAACTCTTATGTAAACCAGATCAGCGCCAGCCAGGAAGAGGCTCAGCAGCTGATGGCAGATATCAGTAATGCAGACAGCAGTATTACCGCTCTGGTACAGCAGGCAGAGGCGGAGAAGGCTGCAGAAGAGAAAGCTAAGGCTGAAGCGGCAGCAGAGGCTGAGAGACAGGCAGCAGAAGCGGCAGCCCAGGAAGAAGCCGATCAGGATAACGAGGACAGTGAAGAGGCTGATTCTGACGATGATTATGGCTATGATCCGGAGGAGGATACAACCGAGTCTTCCAGTAGCTCTACAAGTACAGACATTGTTGTAGAGGAGGAAGAGGAAGCGGATGATGTACAGTCCGGAAGTTCCGAAGATGTTTCCGAGGACAGCTCCCAGGAGGAGGTTTCTGAGGAGGTTTCCAATGATGAGACAGCTTCCGAGGAGACGGAAGATGCCTCTGCGGATACGTCCGATTCCGGTTCTTCCAGTCAGGGAACATATCTTGGAAACTTTACACTGACCGCATACTGCAACTGTGCACAGTGCTGCGGTACAGCCGGCAATCTTACAGCCAGCGGAACAGTTCCGACAGCAGGACGTACCGTTGCTATGGCAGGTGTTCCGTTTGGGACCAAGCTTCTGATCAACGGCACTGTTTATACGGTAGAGGATCTGGGAACTCCTTACGGACATGTGGATATCTATTGTGGAAGCCATTCTGAGGCATTAAGCTTCGGACTTCAGTCTGCAGATGTATATCAGGTGGGCTGATCCGGGAAAATCCAGAGGAGAATATTTAAGAGAAATACAGCGCTGCAGGATCGTATGCTGATCCTTGCAGCGCTGCTTTTGTATGCATGACGCAGATATGTGTTTCGTGAAGTGTAGTGTGTGGAAATTCACAAATTTCCTGCAATCCGGAGATTTTACAGATACGGCGTACCCGGGATCTCCGGATAGGTTCCCATACCGATGAGAAGCTCAAGGCCTGTCTGACGGCCTTCCAGTACAGCAGCTTTTACAGCACTGGCATCACCGGAGATGGCGATGATCACTTCATTGGAATGACTGGTACCGATATTCGGAGTCATATATTGTGTAATGGATACTGCTGCGGATTTCACGGCATTATCTGCCATCACAAGACCGATAGCAGCCGGAGAACCTGCCATGAAACCAAATGCTTCACCCAGAGGTGTGCCGAAGGCTTTATGGATAGCAGGACCTGCACTTGCGGAAAAAGCAAACTCCAGGTGGCCGGATTCGCTGATGTAGACCTCACCTGCATATTTGTTAGTCAGTTCCAGAGCCAGAGAAATGGCGTGACGCACGTCGGATACATCATTTCCGCCAAGGACGATATAGTTTCCGTGACCACCCCAGCCCTTGGTGTCTCTTGGAAGTTCAATGGAAAGGACTTCTGTATTTGTGGCTTTTACTGCATCGTCAATAGCTGTGATCTGGCCGGCAGCGCCTGTTCGGGAACTGAAAAGCCCCAGACAGTGGTATTGGGTACCTACGTTCATCTTTTTAAGCAGAGAATCATCAACTCCGGAGATCACGAGTCCGATTGTGTCAAGGACTGCGGTCCCTACAAATTCAGTACGTGTGCAGTTGGTGCTGATGTTATGAATATCGTGTATATCCATGTGGAAAAATCCCCCTTTTTGCTGAAAACTCATTGGTTTCAGTATAGCATCAGAGAGGGGAATTTGAAAGTGAAAATTGACAATATCATTTGTAAATGGCAGGTTTACATAGTAGTAAACGGCATTGTAAAATGTAAACTTAAAAAATAAAATTAAGTTGACATTCAAATCCTGCTGTGTTAAATTGTTAACAGCGAAAGAGCGGATATCATTTATAAAGGACAGGAATGATCTTCCGACAGGAAAAGCAGAAAAGGAAAGAAAGGATACAGATTATTATGACAACAGTGGCAGCAGGCAGAAGCAAGACGTATGATCTTGTTTACATTGCAGTTTTTGCAGTAGTGATGGCAGTTTGCTCATGGATTTCCATTCCGGCACAGGTACCGTTTACTCTGCAGACATTCGGAGTATTTATGGCAGTTGGTGTGCTTGGAGGGAAAAGAGGAACTATGGCAGTTCTGGTTTACGTTCTTCTTGGAGCAGTAGGAGTTCCGGTTTTTGCAGGATTTTCCGGAGGCATTGGAGCTCTTCTCGGAAATGCAGGCGGATATATCATTGGATTTATCTTTTCCGCACTTGTTATGTGGGCATTTGAGCACGTTTTTGGCAGAAAGCCGGTCGTTCAGATCATTTCCATGATCGTTGGACTGATCGTATGCTATGCCTTTGGAACCGCATGGTTTATGCTTGCCTACACAAGAAGCACAGGTCCGGTAGGCCTTATGGCAGTTCTTGGCTGGTGTGTGTTCCCGTTTATCATTCCGGATCTTATCAAGATTGCACTGGCTTATGTTTTATCAGGAAAGGTACGTAAATATGCAAGATAAAAGCAGTGCTGCGGCATATGCTTCTGATGAGGGCACAGAGGAAATAGTCATTCCTCTGCGCCCTCATCATGGTATGTGCCTGGCGTATTTTAAGGGGGAAGGCTACAGTAACGGTTTTACTGCACATATGGCCGAGATGCTGAAGATTTTTCTGGAGGGAAAGAAAATAAGGCTTCATGTGGATACGGATGAGATCTGTTCTGCCTGTCCGAATAATCTGGGCGGACATTGCGAAGCCGGAGATAAAGTGGCAGAGTATGACAATGCCGTGCTGGAAAAATGTGGACTGAAAGCCGGACAGACATTGCACTTCAGCGAATTTACAAAAAAAGTCCAGGAAAAAATCCTTGCGATGGATAAACGTAAGGAAATCTGTGGAAACTGCCAGTGGAACAGTATCTGCGAAGAACAGAAGAGCCGCTGGGCATAGATATTTATAAGAACCTTTCCAAAAACTGCTTCGGGTCTGCAAAAAAAAGTATGCCCGAAGCAGGAAAAAAGAAAAAATTCGATTTTTTTGAAAAATTTTAATTTTTTCTATTGACAAAGTACAGAAACTCTAATATAATAGCTCTTGCAGTTGAGCAAAACACAAACAACTGAAACAGAATAACGAAGCGTGGCTCAGTTTGGTAGAGCGCTGCGTTCGGGACGCAGAGGTCGCAGGTTCAAATCCTGTCGCTTCGACTAACAGCTTGAGAATCCCTTGGTTGAGGGGTTCTTTTTTTGTTTGTGAAAAATAAGAGAACGTAAGTTTGTGTTACCTTGTGTTACCTCAATGAGAAAAGAAATGAGAAAGCCTTTGGTGAATGTCCCGAGCATGGACCACCAGGGGCCTTTTTATATTTACAGATGAAAATATTCTTGAATGCTTTAAATAGCAGTGCTATAATACAGATATAAAGAACAACCGCCCACAAGGGGTTGACCTTATAAGAGAAGATTAGAAAATCCCACCCTGTACTCGGCCAAAGTTTTGGGGTGGTTTTTCTATGTAAAGAATTACTTACAAAACGTTAATACGAACGTAAGCAATGCTAGAATGAACATGCCAAAAGCCATAAGATCTTTGAAGTCAAAATAATTGTTGTTCATCAGCACCACCTCCATCCTTTTGGGACTAGAGGTCAGCCACCCTGTAACACGATTGTTCCCGTACAGTGTAGCATATACGGAAAATCCTGACAAGCGCAAAATGTTCTAAGATAGTAATGCTTTTTTGACAAATGCGCAAATTTTCTGTACGTCTTAATTCTTCACCTGTCTGTTAATATTCTGTTTCGGTGTACTGATTCGGGTATAGCCGTATTCTTTCGACTAATAGCTTGAGAATCCCTTGGTTGAGGGGTTCTTTTTTATGTTTGTACATCCTGGAGCTTTTTTCAGTTGATGGAATGATTTCTCTCGATCTTCATATATATTAACGAAACCGAAATACCGGAGGGACGTGCGTTGGCTGGATATCAGCGTTTTGTTGCGTATGTGTACGAGTATCGGAAAGGAAAAAAAGATGGCAGCAGCGGTTATGTGAGGGTGGAGGCCAGGGATAGAAAATGCCGGGTGGAGGTTCATCTGCGCTGCGTTGGACTGGAGCCTGGAAGTCGGTGCAGAGTGTATGGGTTTGTGCGGCAGGAAGGGCTGATGGATGGTATTTTGATCGGAAGCTGTGTTACCGGGCGGGAACGGATCGAGTGCGCACTGGAGACGGATACAGGGGATATTGGAGGCATGGGAAAAAGTCTTCAGGAGCTTGGAGGACTGCTTCTGATCTCCGATGCCGGCGGATTCTGGGGAACGGAATGGGATGATCAGCCGATCCGGCCGGAGAATTTCCGCGAGTGGAAGAAAAAAGAAACGGAATCTCGGAAGGAAACGGAGAAAACAGGAACGGAATATCAGAAGGCGGCGGAGAAAACAGGCAGAGAGCGGGAAGAAAAGGAAGAAGAAAATCAAAAAGATGGAACCTTGCCAGAAGTGCAGGAAAATCAGAAGGAGTCAGACAGGATCATGACGGTGGAGGAGATTCAGGAGGATGTATTAAAGACATCGGAAACCGGAAATTCATATCAGGCTCCCAGTCCGCATCCGCCGGAGCCACTGCGACCAGGCCAGTCATCACCGCATCCGCCGGAACTACCACGGCCAGGCCAGCCGTCACCGCATCCGCCGAAACCATCGCGACCGGAGCCATCTCGTCCACTTCCGGGAATACCCTGTGACGATCCCTTTAATGACGGCTATTTCACAGACTGCCGCAAGATCAGACCATCGGACTGCAGTGCCTTATGCAGAAAAAACGGCTGCTTCTGCAGCAACCGTTTTGTCATGTACGGATATCAGAATTTCGGCCATCTTCTGCTGTGCAGAAATCCCCGGGGACAGTACATACTGGGAGTACCCGGTGGATACAGCCAGCAGGAACGGTTTATGGCCAATATGTTTGGCTTTCCCTACTTTAAGGAATGTCCGGATATTCATATCCCAGGCGGAAAGGGAGGATACTGGTACTGTTTTATTAACATCTGATCAGAAAAATTTCGGCATCCATGCAGATAAGCAAACAGTTTTGCAAATCCGCAGATCACAGCTCCATACCACGAATTTCTACTACCGGGATCGTCTGAGACAGGATATCCCGGTAGTTTTTCATTTCTTCCTCGGAGCAGGCAGAGAATCCCGGTATCAGAACTCCGTCGGAATCCCGGTAAGCCTGGAGATAATAAGCTTTTGCACCGCTTAACCACCGGCTGATCTCCTGAAAATCTTTTTCGGAATGAAGTTCCCTCACAACTGTTGTACGAAATTCATAATCAAGGTGTCCGTCCAGCAGCCATCCGGCAGTTTCCCGGATCCCATCCAGATCAGCATGTACACCGGTAAGCACATGATAGTTGGAAGGACAGGCCTTGATATCCATGGCAACCTTGTTGATCAGGTCAGCTGCTGCGAGATTTTTTACCACGGAGGGGCGGGAACCGTTGGTATCGAGCTTCACATCATAGCCCAGTTCCCTGATCCTGCTGAGAAATTCCGGCAGCTCCGGTGCAAGTGTGGGTTCACCGCCGGAAATACAGACGCCATCGAGAATCCCCTTTCTTTTTTTTAGAAAAGCCAGGATTTCCTCCTGGGAATATTCAGGCTGGGTGTCAGGCTCCACGACAAGAGCTCCATTCTGGCAGAATGGGCAGCGGAAGTTGCAGCCGCCTAAGAATATGGTACAGGCTACCCTTCCCGGATAATCCAGCAGGGTTGTTTTGTTAAAGCCACATATTTTCATAGGAAAATCCCCTTGTTTCTCTTATTTATGATACTACAAGCATACTCTCCCCCGAAAAAAGCTGCAAGCCTTTTTAACCGAATCAAGTAAGTTTCCTGCGGAGTTGCGAAAAGCAGTAAGCAGAGATGGGGACTTGCTCATGGAAGAAAAAAACATATAATTTATGGGGTACACCTCCTGGGGCTGCATTGACCTTGTCAGTGCATCTACAGCAGAGCTGAAAAAACGCTACGGCTACATCTACGTGGACCGCAACGACGATGGAACAGGTACACTGAACCAATCTGGCTGCTTGACTTTCCGGAAAAAAGCAGATATAATGCATTCATTGACGCAGACAATGGAGTTCGCGAGAGCTTCCGTTGTCTGCGTTTTTCTGTTATACAATAAGAAAACGCTGCAGAAATTAGTGTGGAAATTTCTGTGGCGTTTTTGGCTGTGTGCAAATATCTGTTTTGCAGTAGATTGACATGGAATATTTGAAAAGTTATAATCGAACGGACAGAAGGCTGAGAGCAGTCTTAGTATGAACAGATAGAATCCCGGAGCTTTTTCCGGAATGTGAAGTTACAGGAGGAGTAAAAACGTGACAGATCAGGAACGTTTTATGAAAGAGGCGATCCGCCAGGCAAAAAAGGCCCGTGCATTGGAGGAAGTGCCGATCGGCTGCGTGATCGTGCATGAGGGAAAGATCATAGCCAGAGGCTACAATCGTCGCAATACAGATAAAAATACCTTATCTCATGCAGAGCTTAATGCTATCCGAAAGGCAAGTAAAAAGTTGGGAGACTGGCGTCTGGAGGGATGCACCATGTATGTAACGCTGGAGCCTTGTCAGATGTGTTCCGGTGCACTGGTACAGTCCAGGATCGATGAGGTGGTGATCGGCTGTATGAACCCGAAAGCAGGCTGTGCCGGATCTGTGATGAATCTTCTTCAGATTGAAGGCTTTAATCATCAGGTAAAGATCACAGAAGGGGTATTGGAAGAGGAATGCTCCGAAATGCTTTCCACATTTTTCAGGGAACTGCGGGAGAAAAAGAAGCAGGCAAAAATCCTGAAGAAGCAGGAAGCAGAGCGCCTTGCCGGGCAGACACAGTCAGAGAGAGCGGAACAGAACGAAAAGTCCCGGGAGATTTACTCTTGACAGAATCCTGTGAAAATATCAAAATAAAATCATAAATGGATTTCACTATTACAGACAGAAAATCCATTCAGGTCAAACGAAAGTCGTTGATACAGGAACGACAGAAAATGGAGGAACAAAAAATGGAACTTGAAGCTTTAAGAAAAGACATGGTAGCAGCAATGAAGGCCAAAGATAAGGTAACAAAGGAAGCAGTTTCCGCACTGATCGCAGCAGTAAAAAAAGCTGCCATTGATGAGGGATGCCGTGATGACATCAAAGGAGAGCTTGTAGACAAAGTTATCCTGAAAGAGCTGAAAACAGCAAAAGAGCAGATCGACACCTGCCCTGCAGAACGTACAGATCTGAAAGAGGAGTATCAGGCAAGATATGATATCATTGCGAAATATGCTCCGAAGCAGATGGATGAAGCAGAGATCAAGGCTTATATCGAGGAGAAATTTGCAGATGTTCTGGCAACAGGAAATAAAGGCCAGATCATGAAGGCAGTTATGGGAGATCTGAAGGGAAAGGCAGACGGCAAGCTGATCAATCAGGTAGTTGCCGGATATTGTAAATAAAATAATAGTACAAAAAATCCCGCCGGATCAGTCATAAATGACAGACCCGGCGGGAATGCTGTTTATATAGAGATCATATATTATAACCTTTTTTACGCGCGCCGCACCTCGGAATGGTCTCACAGACGTTACCTTTACAGTTAACTCAGCCCAGGCACCCTCACGGCACACAAGAGCTTCTGCTTAGTGCTGCTGCATTCCTGCCCTGACACGGTTCACAGATTCCTGTTGCGTAAGACCCAGACGTCAACGCCACTTATAAAGGGCTGCTCTGCAAGATACAAGCCTCAGATTGGCATCACCCCTGCTGTAGCGGATTGCAGGTACAGGGCACCGCTATCTCCCCGGCTGCGCGGAATTTAATTATAGACTCTGAAACCGGATTTGTCAAGGTACAGACCGAAATAAATCAGTTCATATTAAGTGTACAGTACTGTACCGCTCCGTTTTTGGTGTTGCGAAGGGTGAAGCTGATATAGGCGGACTGCTTCGCGGAAAGGTTTCCGATACGGAGCGTGGAAGAAGAAGCCCCGCTGTTAGGAGCGTTGTAATTGGTACTATACTGTGTATGGGTCCGGTTGTTGTTGAAAGAAACGCCTGTGATCTTCCAGCCATTTGCAGCGGTGCATTTCATGACAGCATTCTTCTGTGCCTTGTTGGCGTAACGAAAGGCGTTATGGCCGGATCTTTTGAATTTTCCGGCAAGATTGCCTTTTACACCTGTGATGGAGACGGATTTCAACGGGTTGACATAACGAAGCACCTTGATGGTGGAAGTGTAGGTTTTGTTTCCAACCTTGAAGGAAATCTTTCCTGTTCCGGGCTTTTTAACGGCAAAACCGATATTGTAGAAATGATCGGAGTGAGTGTACGGTTTTGCACCCTTGCGGAAAGCCTCCGTGGTACTTTTGAAGCTGCTGGAACCGAAGGAGTCCAGTGCGATCACAGATCCTCCGCTGACTACTTTAACATTGGATTTGAGAATGTTCTGGTTAGCAGGAATATTGCTGATCGAGATCTCATCGTATCCCAGGTCCTTTCCGGATGTGGGCATATAAACGATCCGGGTTTTGGAATAATTGATCGCTGCACTGGCGGCGAGAGGAGTCATGGCGCATACCATGGCTGCGGCTAATAAAGCGCAGGATAGTTTTTTGAGGATTTTTTTCATAGGACGCTCCTTTCCTGGTGAAAATTTTCTGTAAACATACGAAAGTTACTGATAATTTTATTTTACGATGAGATACAGGTAAAGTCAATCAATACACTCGCTGTTTTCGTGCTTTTTTGGCTATTGTACACTGCCTGAAAATGCTTTATAATATTATATTGTGTAAAACTCTGTGAAAAGAGAGGATACAGTAGTTGTTCTGCAGAAATACGTCAGGTGGAATATCTGTCTTATATGCAGACAGCAACAAATAAAATGTGCACATAAGAGGGCATAGAATGGAGGACGCTATGATTAAAAGAATCGGTCTGCTGACAAGCGGTGGTGACTGTCAGGCACTGAACGCAACCATGAGAGGCGTTGTAAAGGGTCTGAGCAACAGCGTTGAGAACCTTGAGGTTTATGGATTTGATGACGGATATAAGGGACTGATCTACGGGAAATACCGTATGCTTACAGCCAGGGACTTTTCCGGAATCCTGACTCAGGGCGGAACTATTCTCGGAACATCCAGACAGCCATTCAAACTGATGCGGGTTCCGGATGAGAAGGGACTGGATAAGGTTGAGGCCATGAAACAGACTTACTATAAGCTCTGTCTTGACTGTCTTGTGATCCTCGGCGGAAACGGAACGCAGAAAACCGCCAATCTTCTCCGCGAGGAAGGCCTGAATATCATCCATCTTCCGAAGACCATTGATAATGATATCTGGGGTACAGATATGACCTTTGGCTTCCAGAGCGCTCTGGAGATCGCAACAAATGCCATTGACTGCATCCATACAACAGCTGCATCTCATGGACGTGTATTTATTGTTGAGATCATGGGACATAAGGTCGGAAGCCTTACACTGAATGCCGGTGTTGCAGGCGGAGCAGATGTGATCCTGATCCCGGAGATCCCATACGATATCAATAAGGTTGTAGAAGCCATCCAGAAGCGTAACAAGGCAGGCAAGCGTTTTACCATTCTTGCAGTAGCTGAGGGAGCTATCTCAAAAGAAGATGCAGAGCTTCCGAAGAAAAAATACAAAGAAAAGCTTGCGGAAAGAGCGAAGAAATATCCGTCTGTATCCTATGAGATCGCAGACCAGATCCAGCAGGTGACCGGAAGTGAGGTACGTATCACAGTTCCGGGACATATGCAGCGAGGCGGAGAGCCATGTGCATATGACCGCGTTCTTTCCACAAGGATCGGTGCCGGTGCAGCGCAGGCGATCATGGATGAGGAATACGGTGTTATGATCGGTGTCATCAACGGCAAGATCAAGAGGGTTCCTCTTGCTGAATGCGCAGGCAAGTTGAAGATGGTATCTCCAAAGGATCAGCTTGTAAAAGCAGCCAAACAGATCGGAATCAGTTTTGGCGATTAATGAATTATGAGTCATCTGGCCGCCGCGGGAGTCTTTCCGCGGCGACTGTGGCGAAGAGAAGGAGAGTTTTATGAGTTATACTGCTCTTTACCGTAAATTTCGTCCCGACAATTTTGACGATGTAAAAGGACAGGATCATATTGTGACAACACTGACAAACCAGATCAAGGCGAACCGTATCGGACACGCATACCTGTTCTGCGGAACGCGTGGTACCGGAAAAACTACGGTTGCAAAGATCCTGGCGAAGGCAGTAAACTGTGAACATCCTGTAAATGGCAGCCCCTGCAATGAATGTGCCATGTGCAAGGCCATTCAGGCGGGAACTGCCATGAATGTGATCGAAATCGATGCAGCCTCCAACAACGGTGTTGATAACATCCGTGAGATCCGTGAGGAAGTGGCTTATCGTCCAACAGAGGGCAAATACAAGGTTTATATCATCGATGAGGTGCATATGCTCTCAACAGGTGCATTTAATGCTCTTCTGAAAACATTGGAGGAGCCGCCTTCTTATGTTATTTTTATCCTGGCAACTACAGAGGCCCACAAGATACCGATCACAATACTGTCCAGATGTCAGCGCTATGACTTTCACCGGATATCCATTGATACCATTGCTGCCAGACTTTCCGAGCTTCTGACAGCAGAAGGGGTGGAAGCAGAGGAGAAGGCTGTACGCTATGTGGCAAAAAAAGGCGACGGGTCCATGCGAGATGCCCTGAGTCTTCTGGATCAGTGTATTTCCTTTTATCTGGGACAGGTGCTTACTTATGATAAAGTCCTGGATGTTCTGGGAGCTGTGGATACAGAGGTATTCAGTAGGCTTCTCCGAAAGGTTCTTTCCGGCGATGTGACAGGTTCCATCCATGTGCTGGAGGACCTGATCACAGGCGGCCGGGAGCTGGGACAGTTTGTATCAGATTTTACCTGGTATATGCGAAATCTTCTGCTTGTGAAGACTTCCGAAAATCCGGAGGAAGCCATTGATGTTTCTTCTGAGAATCTGAAGCTTCTGAAGGAAGAGAGCGGGATGACAGATGTGGAGACGCTGATGCGTTACATTCGTATTTTTTCCGATCTGTCCAATCAGATCCGTTTTGCAAGCCAGAAGCGTGTATTGGTGGAAATCGCACTGATCAAGCTGTGCAGACCGGCCATGGAGACAAATCTGGACTCTGTTCTTGACAGGCTTCGTGTCCTGGAAAAGCAGATGGAGGAACGGCCTGTGCAGCAGGTGATCGTTCGGGAGAGCGAGGCCGGTGGAGCCGGGGAACCGGGGGCGGCAGTGACCGGTACAGCAACGGTACAGCAGCAGAAACCACAGAAGGCAGCTCCTGAGGATCTTCAGAAGATCGTGGCAGGCTGGCGTGCCATCGTGGGTCAGACTACCGGACTTTTCAAGCAGTCCCTGCAGCGTGCAGTCCCCAAGTATAACGGAGAAACAGGAGATCCCATCCTTTATGTGGAATTCCAGGATTTTCTGGGGATGAATTATGTAGACAATCCGGAGGCGAAGAAAGAGCTTCAGGACATTATTGCTGCCCGGACAGGCAAAAGCGTGGAGATACATATGCTGGTAGCCAACAAACATCAGCACACCAATCTCGCGCAGATCACAGTAGACGATGCACTTCGGGAGAATATCCACATGGATATCGTAGTGGAAGAAGACCCGGATGAGGAGTCATAAATCCGTAAACAAAAAACAGGAGGAAAGTATTATGGCAAAAAGAGGTGGATTTCCTGGCATGGGTATGCCGGGAAACATGAATAATCTTATGAAACAGGCGCAGAAAATGCAGCGTCAGATGGAAGAAAACCAGAAAGCTCTTGAGGAAAAAGAGTTTACAGCAACAGTAGGCGGCGGAGCTGTTTCCGTTACAGTTTCCGGTAAACGTGAAATAACAAAGGTCACACTTTCCGAGGAAGCGGTAGATCCGGATGATATCGAGATGCTTGAGGACATGATCGCGGCAGCAACAAATGAGGCGCTCCGTCAGGTTGAGTCCGAGTCAGCAGCAGTGATGTCCAAACTTACAGGCGGCCTTGGCGGTCTTGGCGGAGGTCTTCCTTTCTGATGGAATATTACAGCAGCCATATCAATAAACTTATTGAGCAGCTTTCCCATCTTCCGGGGATCGGAGCCAAATCTGCCCAGCGTCTTGCATTTCATATCATGAATATGCCGAAGGACCAGGTGGAGCAGCTGACCGCCTCCATTACCGATGCAAGGCAGAATGTTCAGTACTGTAAGTGCTGTTACACGCTGACAGATCAGGAGCTTTGTCCGATCTGCGCCAATCCCAAAAGGGATCACAGCACGATCATGGTGGTTGAGAATACTAGGGATCTGGCAGCATATGAGAAAACAGGTAAATTTGACGGTGTATATCATGTACTTCATGGTGCGATCTCCCCGATGCTTGGGATCGGGCCGGATGATATCAAACTGAAGGAACTGATGAAGCGCCTTCAGGGGGATGTAAAGGAAGTTATTGTGGCAACCAATTCCAGTCTTGAAGGCGAAACGACAGCTATGTACATCAGTAAGCTGATCAAACCGACCGGGATCAAAGTAAGCCGTATCGCCAGCGGAGTTCCGGTGGGCGGTGATCTGGAGTATATTGATGAGGTGACACTTCTCCGGGCATTGGAAGGAAGAGTGGAGCTTTAATCGGATCAGGTAAAAAATTCCCTGAGGGATTGCAAAAAGTGATAAGCAGCCAGGAAATTTCCCCAGGTTATAAAGGAGGTGAGACTGGTGGCAAAAAAGAAAGCAACCTCATCGGATGTGGCAGCACGCGCAGGAGTTTCCCAGGCAACGGTATCCATGGTGCTGAACCGGAAATATAATGTTTCTTTTTCGAGAGAAACTGTGGAGCGGGTGGAGCAGGCGGCCAGAGAGCTTGGCTATGAGCTTCCCGGACGTCGGAAACACAAAGCTGACAGAAAAGAAAAGCTGATCGTTGTTTTCTGCCCCACACTCACCAGTCCCTATTATGTACTGCTGCTTCAGGGGATCGAGGCTGTGGCCAATGAGCAGGGATATGGGGTATTTATCTGCAACACCCAGCGCGATGCGGGGTTGGAAGAAAAATATCTCCGTATGATGCAGACCATGCGGCCGGCAGGGATCATCTATACCTGCAATCCTCATCCGGATTTCCAGCATCAGGTAGAAAAGATCGCAAAAGAAACACCGCTCGTCATCATCAGCAACAAGGAAAAAACAACCACGGTAGATGCTATCAATCAGGACAACACAGTGGTAGGAAGGCTGATGGCCAGACATCTTCTTGATCTGGGGCACACGGATGTGGCATTTATCACGCCGCCTCTTACCAGACGGCAGTGGCAGCGCTCCAAGCGTGTGGAGGGCTTTGTCCGCGAGTTTGAAAAAGAGGGAAAAAAAGATCATGTGCTCATCAAGGCGGCAGATGAATCCAATGACAGAAAGATCCCGCGGATGGATTCCGAGTATGCCATGGGCTACGAGCTGACCATGGAGCTTCTCCAGGAAGGACAGAAATTTACGGCTATCGCAGGACAGAATGACATGATGGCTATAGGCGCCATTGATGCGTTGCATGAAATGAGGATACACGTTCCGAAGGATGTTTCTGTCATAGGGTGCGACAATATTTTTTATTCCGGCATCCGCAGGATCTCCCTGACAACCATTGATCATTTTGTTGCGCTGAAGGGAAGAGATGCCTGTGACATCATCATCCGTAAGATCGACATGAATGATAAATTTTACCTGGATGAAAGACCTGCCAGCCTGTATAATATCGAATATACCCCGAAGCTGATCACGCGCCGCACGACGGGGTATGCAAGACTGGACAGAAACCAGTCTGATGAACAGAAAAATAAATAATAGCGCAAAAATTATTAATAATAATATATAGAGAGAGTTTCCATGACACATTTGAATAGAAACCTTGTTAGCTACGATAATTACGGCGATATTCGAATTGAGGAAAATGGAAAGAAGCTGTTTTGGGTGAAAAAATTGACAGGCACTATTAATAAAATGTTATTTTATTAATAAAATATTTATTAATAAAAAACAGGTGCCTTGACCCCCGCAATGAGTTTGTTATAATGGAATCATCAAGAAAAAGAACGAACGTAAACAGGAGGAAAAAACAATGAAATTTTTTATCGACACAGCTAAAGTAGAGGATATCAGAGAAGCAAATGACATGGGAGTTATCTGTGGAGTTACAACAAACCCGTCTCTGATCGCCAAAGAAGGAAGAGACTTCAACGAGGTGATCAAAGAGATCACAACGATCGTTGACGGACCGATCAGCGGTGAGGTTAAAGCTACCACAACAGATGCTGAGGGAATGATCCGTGAGGGACGTGAGATCGCAGCCATCCATCCGAACATGGTTGTTAAGATTCCTATGACAACAGAGGGACTGAAGGCAGTTAAGGTTCTTTCCTCTGAGGGGATCAAGACAAACGTTACTCTGATCTTTTCTGCTAACCAGGCACTTCTTGCAGCAAGAGCAGGTGCTACATATGTATCTCCGTTCCTTGGAAGACTGGATGACATCTCCACAGATGGCGTTGAGCTGATCCAGCAGATCGCTGAGATGTTTGCAGTTGCAGATATCCCGACAGAGATCATCGCAGCAAGCGTTCGTCATCCAATGCATGTAACTGCATGTGCACTTGCAGGCGCAGATATCGCTACGGTACCGTTCAAGGTAATTGAGCAGATGACACATCATCCGCTGACAGATGCAGGTATCGCTAAATTCCAGGCTGATTACAAGGCAGTATTCGGTGAGTGATCGAAACCTCTTTTATATACAAATTCCCTGTGAACAGCAGGGCACTAAAAAGGAGACATTAATAACATGGATAAGTTAGAACTTCAGAAAGTTGCCAACGAAGTCCGCAAGGATATCGTAACAGCAGTCCATGCAGCAAAGGCCGGCCATCCGGGCGGATCCCTTTCTGCAGCAGACGTGTTCACCTATTTATATTTTGAAGAGATGAACATCGATCCGAAGGATCCTAAGAAGGCAGACCGTGACCGTTTTGTCCTTTCCAAAGGACATACAGCACCGGGACTCTATTCTGTACTTGCAGAGAGAGGATATTTTCCAAAAGAGGATCTGAAAACACTTCGTCATCTGGGCTCCTATCTTCAGGGACATCCGGATATGAAGCATATTCCGGGCGTTGATATGTCCAGTGGTTCTCTTGGTCAGGGAATCTCTGCAGCAGCAGGTATGGCTCTTTCTGCCAAACTCAGTAATGATGACTATCGAGTATATACATTGCTGGGTGATGGTGAGATCGAGGAAGGCCAGGTGTGGGAGGCAGCTATGTTCGCAGGCTTCCGTAAACTGGACAACCTGGTTGTGATCGTAGATAACAATGGACTTCAGATCGATGGTGACATTGCAGATGTATGCTCCCCGTATCCGATCGACAAGAAATTTGAAGCTTTCAATTTCCATGTGATCAATGTTGCGGACGGCAACGATATGGATCAGCTGAAGGCTGCTTTTGATGAGGCAAGAGCTACAAAGGGTATGCCGACAGCTATCATCATGAAAACAGTAAAAGGTAAAGGCGTTTCCTACATGGAGAACGCAGTAGGCTGGCACGGAAAAGCTCCGAATGACGAGCAGTATGCACAGGCAATGGAAGATCTGGAGAAGGTAGGTGAAGCATTATGTCAGAAGTAAAGAAAATCGCAACGAGAGCAAGCTACGGCAGTGCCCTCATAGAATTAGGAAAAAAACACGAGGATCTTATCGTTCTTGACGCTGACCTTGCTGCAGCTACACAGACAGGTATGTTTAAAAAAGAATTCCCGGAGCGTCACATTGACTGCGGTATCGCAGAGTGCAACATGATGGGTATTGCAGCAGGAATCGCTTCCACAGGTAAGGTTCCCTTTGCAAGTACTTTTGCAATGTTTGCAGCAGGACGTGCTTATGAGCAGGTTCGTAACTCCATCGGATATCCGAAGCTGAATGTAAAGATCGGAGCAACTCACGGCGGTATTTCTGTAGGTGAAGATGGCGCCACACATCAGTGCCTGGAGGATTTTGCCCTGATGAGAGTGATTCCGGGCATGGTCGTTGCAAGTCCTTCTGATGATATCGAAGCAAAAGCTATGGTTGCTGCTGCTTACGAGCATCAGGGACCGGTATACATGAGATTCGGACGTCTTGCTGTTCCGGTTATCAATGACAGACCGGATTATAAATTTGAGCTTGGTAAGGGCATCGTTCTCCGCGAGGGAAAAGATCTTACCATCATCGCAAACGGACTTTGCGTTGCACCGGCTCTTGAAGCAGCTGAGAAGCTTGCAGCAGACGGAATCGATGCAAAAGTGATCAATATCCATACCATCAAGCCTCTGGATGAGGACCTTGTTGTTGCAGCTGCCAAAGAAACCGGCAAGGTTGTAACTGTTGAGGAGCATTCCATCATCGGCGGTCTTGGCGGAGCTGTATGCGAGTGCCTGGCTGAGAAGGCACCGGTACCGGTTAAACGTATCGGAATCCATGATGTATTCGGTGAGTCCGGTCCGGCATTAGAGCTTCTTCATAAATACGGTCTCGATGCAGAGGGTATCTATAAGCAGATCAAGGAGTTCGCATAATCAAGATCAACAGGGGATAAGTCTGTTTCTGCAGGAAGTATCTTAAGAATCCCGCAGGCGATCACATCTGCAAGTGTTACCACGGTGGAGAGCCGGGTAGTCTGCAGGGTAAGCTGCTCCATGATTCCGGCAGTATTTACAATGCCGGTGATATGGATGTCCCCTACAGGTGGAAGATCTTTCTGAACACCAGCACCTGGGTAAAGTGCACCATTTCCAATGGTCACATAGCCCAGGTGTTTTTTTTGTCCAAGAGAAGCGTCTATGGCAATCACAAGGGCGTGTGGATGAAGCCTTGTGATAAGCGATGAAGTTTTTTCCAGGTTCAGGGCATGGACCGGGCAGGAAAGAGTGCCGTAGACAAAAATATGTCCGGTTTCATGAGGATGAAGAAGGTGTCCGATATATGGGCCTAAACAATCTCCGGTAACACGATCACTGCCAATGCATAAAAACACGATCTCAGTCCATTTTTTAGGACAGTGAAGAATGCATTTTTTCAGAAGATAAGCAATCTCGCCGGATGAACCGTTTTTTCCGGCATCAATGTAAAAAGCCATGAGAAACCTCGATTCTTTTTTCACTCTATCATATCCTGAAAAAAGGAAAAATATGCATGGTGCGGAATCTGTCGCTAAATTCTGTGGACAGACTCTTACATTCTGCTAAAATCCGCATTTTTACTGTGCTATGCTTGGACAGAAGGAGTGATATGAGATGATAGAAGTCATTTATAAGGAGGACACAACAGAACAGGAAGCCGCACAGGAATCGTTTTCCATGCCTAGAAATGTAAGGCAGATCGGGCTGGCGAACGGAGATTACAGGATTTATATAGAAGATTATGTATACACATTTCTCTGCAGCCTGGCAGAAGATGAAAAGCCGGAAGGCCAGGGAAGTGTGGCGGTACTTACAGGTGAAATTCAATGGACTGCAGATATGACCTGTATTTTTATAAAAGGTGCCATTGCAGCAGACGGCATGGAGGCTGCGGCAGAACATATTGACTTTTCGGAAAAACTCTGGCAGAAACTGCAGGAGGATAAGGATCAGTATTTTCCGGAGCAGGAGATCGTGGGATGGTTTTTTGCACAGCCTCAGATAGCAATGGAGATCACGGAGCTTTTTGTGAAAGTACATCTCAGACATTTCGGAGGGGAAAAGATCCTGATGCTGATGGATCCTGGAGAACGGGAGGATGCCTTTTTCCGTTATGATGGCGGCATGATGGCAAAACTGAGCGGGTATTATATTTATTATGAGAAAAATTCTCAGATGCAGACGTATATGATCGAACGCAGCCAGAAAGAGGGCGGAGAAGCATCCGAGAAAGTGGAGGACAGGGCTGTCAGAAATTTCAGAAAGATCATAGATAGTAAAAATCCGGAGGAACAGGGAGAAGAGAAAACTTCTGTTTTTTCTTATGCGGCTACGGTGTGTCTGGCATTGGCAGTTCTTGTGGCTGGAGTGGGCTTTTATCGGAATCAGCAGGAAAAAACAGAGGTTCCGGAAGATTATCGCGCTGCTTCTGCTTCGGTGGTGCAGATGACACCTGCAGTAACAGAACCGGTGCGGAGTGTATCGGTTTCGCCAAAGGCGGTGCAGACGCAGAAACCGGTGCAAACACAAAAACCGGTACAGACGCAGGAAGCTGTGCGGGGAACTCCGGTCCCGACGGAAACCATGCAGAAAAGAGAAAAAATCTCAATAACACCGGAACCTCGAAGTTCAAAAAAACAGTCTGTTTCAGAAGCAACGCAAAAAAAGGATAATAAAACAGAAGAGAAAAAAACAGAAGAGACTTCAGTGGCTGCAGGAAATCCTGGAGAAACTTATGTGATCCGCCCGGGAGACACCTTGTATCAGATCAGTCTCAACCGCTATGGTACTGTAGCGGCGATGGAGCAGATCTGTGCATTAAACGGAATTTCTGCCAATGAGATCATTTATCCCGGGCAGGTAATTGTACTACCCTGATGGAGTGTGCTATAATAACTGGAAAACCAATTACAAAATAAAATACTTAAGGTAAGGGATACGGTTGTGAATATCATAAAAAAAATACAGAAAAAACAAAAGCGTAAAAAGCTGATGAGGCAAAAAGCCAGGCTTGCACAGGAACAGGCTGCACAGGAAGGCGCTCACTACGGGAGAACTTCTCATCGCCGAAGGATTTCAAGAAAGGGGAAAAAGGTGATCACAGCGGCAGTGATCGCTGCTGCAGTCTGCCTGGTTTTTCTCTATGCAGAAAAAAGAAGCTATCACAGCTATAAAGTATTAAATACAAGCGAACAGGAAGATGTTGTGTCCACACAGTATGTGGACATGGATGGAGATATCCTGAGATACAGTCCGGATGGAGTATCTGTTGTGGACAACAGCATGAATACGATCTGGAATGAAACCTATACAATGCAGAATCCTATTGCAGATGTGAATGGAAGCAGGGCGGTTGTTGCAGACAGCGAGGGAACATCGCTTTATATCTGCGACAAAAAAGGTGTGACCGGAACTGTAACAACATCTTATGCTATTGTAAAAGTGCGGATCGCATCGAATGGAATGGTTGCAGTGATCCTGGACAATGATGATAATACCTGGATCAATTTTTATAATCCGGATGGCAGTCTGGTCGCGGAAAATCTGACTAAGATCGATGATCCGGGATATCCCATGGATGTAGCAGTGTCTGATAACGGAGTGATGATGGTAACATTCCAGTATGTTGATGGAAGCAAGACTACCAGCTATGTGGCATTTTATAATTATGGGGATGTAGGGCAGAATGAGGATGATCGGATCGTAAGTGGTTATACCTATGAGAATGTAGTGATCCCGCAGGTGGAATGTATCAGTGACAGTAAGTATATTGCTTTGCGAGATGATGGATTTTCTACTTACCAGGGAAGCCAGATTCCTAAAGAAAGCAAAACAGTCAATGTAAAACAGGAGATCGTAAGTACATTTTTCAGTGATGACAGGATTGGCTTGGTATTTAAAAACAATAATAAAGATGATCTGTATACAATGGAAGTCTATAGTATGAGCGGACAGCTGAAATTCCGTAAAAATTTCAATATTCCATATACGACTATAAAAATGAGCGGAGATAATATCATCATGTATAACAGCTCGCAGATCTGCGTGATGAACAACCGTGGCGTACAGAAATATGCCGGAAATGTAGATGGAACGATCCGGGATTTCTTTAAGATCGGATGGAATAAATATCTTATGGTACTGGATACAGGCGTCAGCACCATAAAATTCAGTTAAGGGGGCAGATATGAACTGGACATGGCTTGGACTGGCTGTACTGGTCCTGCTTGCCTTTTCCATGGTGGATGGATACAGGCATGGCTTTGTAAAAGAAGTAGTATCTGCATTGCTTGTTCTGATCTCCGTTGCTCTGGTATGGCTGATCAATCCTTATGTGAATCAGTTCATACGTGAGAATACGTCTGTTTATGAAAAAATCCAGACTGCCAGCGGATCATTTGTGGATTCTCTGGCAGATGGAAAAGAAACCATGGATGAGGAGGAACAGAAGGAGCTGATCAGCAGCATGGATATTCCGGATCTCCTCCAGAAGGGAATAACAGAAAATAATACGGCATTGGTGTATCAATATCTGGCGGTTAATACATTTGCAGGGTATATTTCCGGATATCTGGCCAATGTAGCAGTGAACTGTCTTTCTTTTTTGGTATCATACATACTTTCCTCAATCCTGATCCATGTGCTGGCGTATGCCATGGATCTCCTGGCAAGATTGCCGGTCATCCGTGGGATCAACAAAATAGCCGGCGCCGTAGTAGGAGGCATGAAGTGTATTGTTTTTGTATGGGTCGGAATGCTGGTACTTACGATTTTATGCAACACGGAAATAGGGCAAAAGGGTCTGGGACTGATCCGGGGTGATACAGTACTGGATTTTCTTTATGATAAAAATATTTTTATCCGTATTTTTACAGGAATATTTTATGGTGGGTAAAAGAAACCGCATTTTGCAGACGAAAAAGCACCAGGATACAGGTGGTGACCATGTCTGTGAAATGCGGTTTTTGGCGAAAAAATACGTTTTTCAGAAAAAAATGAAATTTATGTAAAAAACATGTTGACAGGTAATGGAAAAAATGCTATTCTATCAGAGTTGTTAGGAACAAATTGTTTTTAAGAAACAGATAAATACATCTGCTTTCAGAAAAATAAAAAAGTAGTTGACAAAAGACAGAAGATATGATAAAGTATCCAAGTCGTCAAC
>NZ_WQQD01000075.1:0-434 GCF_018785605.1 Blautia sp. MCC270 | reverse complement strand
GTGAAAACCAAACCATCTGTATTGAAGATCTGAATGTTAAGGGGATGATCCGGAATCATAAACTGTCAAAATCGATAGCGAGTGTTTCCTGGGCAAAATTTTTTGAAATGCTGGAATATAAAGCTGGCTGGTATGGAAATGAAATTCACAGAGTACCAACGATGTATCCGAGCAGTCAGACCTGCAGCTGTTGTGGCTACAGAAATCCACGGATAAAAAATCTGGGCATTCGTATCTGGGAGTGTCCCAAATGCCATGCGGTTCATGACCGGGATACGAATGCAAGTATCAATATTCTGAAAAAAGGACTGCAGATGCAGTCTGCATAAAGATAAAAACTGTACCGTAGGGCATACGGGAACAGTATAAATATAGCTTGTGGACACTGTGCAAGACATTGCAGTACCGTAAGGTGTTTGCCAATGCAGTAGTGG
>NZ_WQQD01000074.1:0-6143 GCF_018785605.1 Blautia sp. MCC270 | reverse complement strand
GTAAGCCCCATCTGTCTGAGCCAGGTACGCATCAGCGTACATGGCGAGTTATGGGGCGCCCTGCACGGCAGAAGACTCAGACGCTTAGTATGACCCGGCGAAACGACCGCACCAGGCACGACCATGCAGCCGCCCCGCTGGCAGACTGTCCGTTCGTCCCTACCTCCATTCATCCCACAAAAAAAGAGCCCCCAGGCCCAAACACCCAGGAACTCTCCCAAAACTCAAATATCCAATTATCATCAATCGTTACCAGTTGTCACCAACCATCACCCAACGCGCAACCGAAACTTCTGAATCTCCTTCTCACTGGAAACTCTCTCAATCTCAGCCCCAAGACTCCTGAGCTTCTCCTCAAAATTCTCATACCCACGCTGGATATAAACAATATCATCAACAACCGTAACACCCTCAGCAGCCAGCCCCGCAATAACAAGCGCAGCACCCGCACGAAGATCCGGTGCACTCACACGCGCCCCAGTAAGCTTCCTCACACCATCAATAATAGCAGAGTTCCCCTCCACCTTAATATTGGCACCCATCCGGGAAAGCTCATCCGCATACTTAAACCGGTTCTCAAAAATACTCTCAGTAACAATACTCGTACCCTCAGCCAAAGCCAAAGTAACCGCGATCTGCGGCTGCATATCCGTAGGATAACCAGGATAAGGCAACGTCTTCACATGCGTACGATGAAGCACATGCGGCGCACGGACACGAACCGCATCATCAAACTCCTCAACCTCACACCCGATCTCCTCAAGCTTAGCCGTAGTAGCCTCAAGATGCTTAGGAATAACATTACGAACAGTAACATCACCACGAGTAGCCGCAGCAGCAAACATAAACGTACCAGCCTCGATCTGGTCCGGAATGATCGAATACTCCGTACGATGAAGCGTCTCAACACCACGGATACGGATCACATCCGTACCGGCACCCTTGATATTCGCCCCCATACTGTTCAGGAAATTCGCCACATCAACAACATGCGGCTCCCTCGCAGCATTCTCAATGATCGTACGACCAGTCGCCATAGAAGCAGCCATCATAATATTAATAGTAGCACCAACAGAAACCACATCCAGGAAAATATGGCTGCCATGCAGATTCTCCGCCTTGGCAACAATAGCCCCATGACAGATATCAACATCCGCACCAAGAGCACGGAAACCCTTCAGATGCTGGTCGATCGGCCTGCTACCGATATTACATCCACCCGGAAGCGGAACCTCCGCATGCTTATACTTACCAAGCAAAGCACCCAGAAGATAATAAGAAGCACGGATCTTCTTGATAAACTCATAATCCACGCTGAGATTGCCGATAGTAGAACCGTTGATCTTTACAGTAGACTTATCAATACGCTCAACCTGAGCCCCGATCTCGGAGATCGCCTCAAGCAGAACATTGATGTCCCTAACATCTGGCAGATTCTCGATCAATATAGTTTCATCAGTCATAATGGCTGCTGACAATATCGCAAGCGCCGCATTCTTCGCACCCGCAATATCCACTTCTCCAACCAGAGGATTGCCGCCTTTAATCACATACTGTTCCATAACACACCTCTATTATTTACTCCTCTATGAGCAGAAACTTTCTCTGAATTTACTGCAGGAACAAACGTTCCGCAATACCGTTTTTTAGGTCAGTTGTATATTATAACACATATTTCAGATTTGTAAACAATTTATGACGAAAACCTGTCACAACCCATGACCCGAAACACTCCAGCAAACCGTTTCCACAAGCCAACAGTTACGCCTTATCTCCCCTGTTCTTCAGTGCCTCAAGCACAACCTGGAGACTCCCCTCCAGATCCTTATCCTCTTCATCCACCACAATGTCCGCATATTTCTCATACAAAGGAACACGCTCATCATAAAGACTCGCCAGCGTCTGCCCCTCCTTGAGCACAACACCACGCCCCTTAAGATTACCAAGACGCCTGGAAAGAAGCTCCAGCGAGATCTTAAGATACACCACAACACCCTCAGACTTCAGATGCTGCATAGCCTCATCGCAGTAAACCACACTTCCACCGGTAGCGATCACCGTATTTTCCACCTGGATCGAAGCATTCACACGATTCTCGATCGCCTTGAAGCCCTCCGTACCCTCATCCTCGATGATCTTACTCAAAGTCCTCTTCTCCGCCTTCTGGATCAGAAGATCTGAGTCAATAAACTGGTAACCAAGTACCTTCGCAAGTACGACACCGATGCTGCTCTTCCCCGCACCAGGCATTCCTATCAGTGTAATATTATTCATACTGTATCCTTTCATTTTAGCATAACAGCTGCCAAATCTCAACAAACGTTACGGCTCCGCAGAACCTACCGTTTCTCTCTCCCTGCCTTTCCCGACGTCTTTAATTTCCCTGACATCCCTGGCTTTCCTGACACCTTCAACTTCCCTGACATCCCTGGCTTTCCTGACGTTTTCAACTTCCCTGACATCCCTGGCTTTCCTGACGTCTTCAACTTCCCCGCCATCCCTGGCTTCCCCGACGTCTTCAACTTCTCTGCCATCCCTGCCATCTCTGATTCCCTGTCTGATTTCTTATCCAACTTCTTCTGCATCTGCTTCTTCTTTACGCTGTAGCCGAAGGTTCCCACCTTCCGGCCACCCGCCAGATACTCCCCATGGGAATAAACCAGAAGACCCGCATCATTAAGACAAAACCTGTTGTTTTTATCCATATAAGCTTCATCCGCATGGACCGCAAGCACATCCGCAAGAAACATGTCATGAGACCCCAGCTCCTTCACCTCACGCACCCTGCACTCGATTGAAACCGGAGCCTCCCCGATCATCGGTGCAGAAACAAACTGCGCTTTCTCTTTCGTAAGGTTCAGCTTCCGGAACTTGTCCACATCACGTCCCGAACGAACCCCGCAGAAATCCGTTGCATACGCCAGCTTCTCCGTTGTCAGATTGATCACAAATTCACCCGTTTTCCGGATCATATCATAGGAATAACGGGAAGGTCGGACAGAAATATAAGCCATCGCCGGATTGGTACACACCGTACCCGTCCACGCAACCGTTATGATATTATCGTTACCCTCACCATCGGTAACACTCACCATTACAGCCGGCAGTGGATAGATCATGTTCCCCGGCTTCCATAACTGTTTCGCCATTTTCCGTCACCTCTTACGCATAATCGCTGTTCATCAGCTGAGCAGCCTCCATCATAGCCGGGATCAGCTGCTTCTTTCTGGAAACCACACCCGGCAGACTGAAAGTATCTCCATCCGGTTTCCGCTCAAAAGCGATCTCCGCCATCTGCTGGCTGCCCTCCCCGTAAAACAGAAGCTCTGTAGACTCCTCCAGGATATTCGTCAGCATAAAATAAACTCTCGTGATATCATGACGGCCACACTCACTCACCATAAACGGCATCAGCTTCTCCTTGATCTCCTTAAGCTCCTCGCTGTCCATGGAACTGATCTGACCCACACCAAAGGAAACATTACCCTCACCGATAAACTTCTTGTAATCCTGATAAAAAATCTCCTCCGGAGACTTATCCTTCAGATTACTTCCCGCAGAAAACATCTCTCGGGCAAACTCCTCGATCTTGATCCCCGCGATCAGCGCAAGAGCACTGGCAGCGATCTTATCCGTCTGCGTACAGGTCGGTGAACGAAACATCAATGTATCCGAAATAATAGCCGCACAGAGAAGCCCCGCGATCTTTTCCGGGATCTCCAGTCTCTGCTCTCCGTAGATCTCATAAAGGATCGTACCCGTACATCCCACCGGCTCATTACGAAAAGCAACCGGCGTCATGGTCTGCAAAGTACCCAGCTTATGATGATCGATGATCTCAAGGATCTCCGCCTTCTCGATATTATCAACAGCCTGATCCACCTCATTATGATCCACAAGAACCACTTTCTTTTTATGCATATCCAGAAAATTACGTCTGGAGATCGTACCGATACACTTACCATGAGGATTGATCACCGGAAACGCCCTGTGACGGTTTTTGATCATAACATCCTGGATATCATCCGTAAAATCCTCGGTATTAAACGTAACCATGTTATCCCGCTTCATAACAAAGCTGACCGGAATACTCTGGTTGATCAGACGCGCAATATTAAACGTATCATACGGAGACCGGATGATCACGATATTCTTCTCATGAGCAAGCTTTATAACCTTCTCGGAAACCACGATATTCAGCCCCACGATGATACAGCTGACATTCTGGCTGATCGCCTGAAGATGATCCTCCTCACGGTCACCCATGATGATCATATCATCCTCCTCAACGTAGCCCTCCAGCATCTTCGGGTTGGCAGTACCGACAAGCACACGCCCCTTCACAAAATATCCGTGTCCGTTACCTTCCACCACTTCACCGCCAACAGTCTCGGCAATTCTCTGATACTGCGTCCTCGCATTGGAAAGAAGATAACTGTCTGTAGTATCCATATAGGTCTTTGCGATATCACCAATCGTCACAAGCCCCTCCAGACACCCATCCTTATCCCGGATCGGAAGAGAAACGATCCCGTTCTCCTGCATCAGATCCCAGGTATTCTTCAGCGACATATTCTTATCCGCCTGCGGACTGGTCCGGATATCCATATCCTTGACCTGCGTACCGATATTTCCCAGATAAGCCGGCGGCTGTACGCCAAAACGGTTTAGCACATACCTGGTCTCCTCATTGATCTGCCCCGCTCTCTTCGGGATATATTTTTTATTCTGCGTAGTTCTGTTTTTAATATCCGCATAAGCAATAGCCGAACAGATGGAATCCGTATCCGGATTCTTATGTCCGATTACAAATATTCTCTCCGGTTTTTTCATACACATCCATCCTTTTTCATCCAAAATAATCATAATTTAATATTTGCAAACAAAGCACCCAGGGAAGTAGTAGCCTCTTCCCCCGACTCCAGAAGCTCAAAAGACTCCTCCTCAACCTCCTTAGCCATCAGATCCGATGCCTCTTTAATACTCAGGCTCAGCTTACCATCCTTGATCGCGATAACCTTCACCTTAACCTTATCCCCAACACTCAAAACCTCAGAAGGCTTCCGGATCCTCTTCTCACAGATCTGAGAAATATGCACCAGCCCAGAAACCCCGTTTCCAAGCTCCACAAAAGCACCATACGGCTGCAAACTCTCAACCGTACCCTCCGTCACAAAGCCAACCTGGATATTAGAAATCTTATTCCGTTTCTCTACCTCAGCCCTCTCACGAAGAATCTCCCTCGCCGAAAGCACCAGCCTCTTCTTCGCCTTATCAACCTCGATCACCCGCACCTGGATCGGCTTATTCAGAAACACCTCAGTATCCTCAACAAACTCCAAAGCAAGCCTGGATGCCGGAATAAACCCACGGACACCCTCAACATAAGCAATGGCACCCCCGTTAACGATCCCCTTCACAACAACATCCAGCACCTCACCCGAATCCTGAAGCTCCTTCAGCCTGTCCCAGGCAAGCACATCCGCAGCATCCGCTCTGGAAAGAAGAATATTCCCCTGACCATCATCCCTGCGAAGAACCATCGCCTGAACCTCATCCCCCGGCTGAACAGCCTCTCTAATATTAAACCCCGGAACCCGGGAAAACTCCTCCACCGGAATAAAACCCTCAGCATAAAACTTAAGGTCAAGAACAACCCCCGACTCATCCACACTCACAACAGTCCCGGAGATAATATCCCCCTCATCGATCCTCTTAAAAGAAGCCTCCAGCTCCCTCTCAAAATCCTTCATAGACTCCGCCATATCCAGACCTCCCATTCAAACAAAAAACCAACCACCGCCGCCCCAAACCAGACGACAGCACTATAATCCTAATCATTATAGCATGCACACCCCACCCGCGCTATATTTTTTGCACTGGAAATTTCTTAACCCCTTTATTTCTCTCCAACGCACAGAACAGACTCAGATCAGCCCATTTATCACAACCTTGATGCTTTCTTTATTTCTCTCCAACGTACAGGACGGACTGCCGGAGGGGCGGCTGCATGGTCGGGACCCGGTGCGTCGGAGTAAGCCGCTGGTCATACTTAGCGCCTGAGGCTTCTGACGGGAAGGTACTCTGCGGCCACAAGCCGCAGAGTAAGCCCCATCTGTCTGAGCCAGGTACGCATCAGCGTA
>NZ_WQQD01000073.1:0-247 GCF_018785605.1 Blautia sp. MCC270 | reverse complement strand
TAAGGATATTTGATTAACTTAATCAAATTTCATGTATGCAGTTTTCAAGGTACAATGCTGACTGATGTTTTATCAGCCATTTAAAAAGAAAATATCTTTTCTTCTTAAATCACTGGTAAAACCAGCATCTATTCTCATCAGGATCTCTCCTGTTTTTCTTTTTTTGATCTGGCGCCCACCTGCTCTCCCACACCGTCTCCAGTGCAGTACCATCGGCCGATTGGGTCTTAACCGTCGTGTTCGGGAT
>NZ_WQQD01000072.1:0-687 GCF_018785605.1 Blautia sp. MCC270 | reverse complement strand
TTGGTCAAGCCCTCACCCGATTAGTAACAGTCAGCTCCATGTGTTACCACACTTCCACCTCTGCCCTATCTACCTCGTCGTCTTCAAGGGGGTTTACTTCACTAAGAATGGGATATCTCATCTTGAGGGGGGCTTCACGCTTAGATGCCTTCAGCGTTTATCCCTTCCGGACTTGGCTACCCGGCCATGGCTTTGGCAAGCCAACCGGTCCACCAGCGGTCCGTCCATCCCGGTCCTCTCGTACTAAGGACAGCTCCTCTCAGATATCCTACGCCCACGCCGGATAGGGACCGAACTGTCTCACGACGTTCTGAACCCAGCTCGCGTACCGCTTTAATGGGCGAACAGCCCAACCCTTGGGACCTACTACAGCCCCAGGATGCGATGAGCCGACATCGAGGTGCCAAACCACTCCGTCGATGTGAACTCTTGGGAGTGATAAGCCTGTTATCCCCAGGGTAGCTTTTATCCGTTGAGCGATGGCATTCCCACTTAATACCACCGGATCACTAAGCCCTACTTTCGTACCTGCTCCACCCGTCGGTGTCGCAGTCAAGCTCCCTTCTGCCTTTGCACTCTTCGAATGGTTTCCGTCCATTCTGAGGGAACCTTTGGGCGCCTCCGATACCCTTTCGGAGGCGACCGCCCCAGTCAAACTCCCCGCCTGGCATTGTCCCACCGCCGGTT